>CANCPZ010000019.1 GCA_947380175.1 Bacteroidota bacterium
TAAAGAAATAAAAAATTCTAAATCCACTAAAGAAGAGTTGAATGAAATATTGAATAATCTAAAATCTGAAATTGATAATTTAAAAGAAATAAATTCCTTTCTCCAAAAACGTATTTACAGAAAATAGGATGGATTAAATAATTGTGAAAAATGAAAAGCCTAGTCGCTAAGCTTTAATTAATATTTTCATTATCCTTCTTATTGCAGAATAACAGAAACTACAATTTTAACATAACAAAAAAGCATCCTCTACCCATTCATTGCATCCTCAATTGCTTCTGCTTCAAGCGGAATGTTTTTCATTAAATCATTTGGTCCGCTCACAGTTACTAAAATATCGTTTTCTAATCGGATACCTAAATTTTCTTCTGGAATATATATTCCCGGTTCGCATGTAAATACCATGCCTGCTTCAAGCGGGCGGTTAAAATTACCTACATCGTGCACATCCAAGCCCAAAAAATGAGAGGTGCCGTGCATAAAATATTTTTTATAGGCAGGCCATTCTGCTTTTTGATTTTTAATATCATCGAGCGTTAATAAACCCAAATCAACCAATTCCTTTTCCATTAATAATCCTACTGCTTTGTGATAATCAGGAATGTTATTACCAACCTGAAGCATTGCTGTAGCTGCTTTCATTACGCGCAATACAGCGTTATAAACTTGTTTTTGTCGAGTAGTAAATTTTCCGCTAACAGGCAAGCAGCGTGTTAAATCGCTTGCATAATTTCCGTACTCGGCTGCAACATCTAATAATAGTACATCACCAGCTTTACACTCTTTATTATTCTCTACATAGTGCAATACACAGGCACTTCCGCCCGATGCAATAATTGGTCCGTATGCAAATCCGCGCGAACAATTGCTAATAAATTCGTGCACTAACTCTGCTTCAATTTGATATTCCATCACACCTGGTTTTACAAATTTTAATAATCTGCGAAAACCTTTTTCAGTAATAGTACATGCTTGTTGAATTAAATCAACTTCGTATTGCGATTTAATAGCCCTTAGTTTATGCATAATTGGAGCCGAACGCTCGTATTTATGCAATGGGTATTTGGCCATTATGTTTTTATTAAAACGCATTTCGGCAGTTTCGGTATCAATGTATCTGCGGGTATGTTCGTTGCTATTTAAATACACATGTTCGGCCTGAAAAATAACGGTTTTCAAAAAAGCTTCGAAGCCGGCAATCCACATAACATTTTTTATTCCAGTAGTTTTTTGTGCTTCGGCCACATTTAGTTTAGCACCTTCCCAAATAGCAATTAATTCGCTTGTTTCTTTAACAAATAAAACTTCTTTGTGGGCGCCACTTATGGCATCCGGATAAATTAATAAAATGGTTTCTTCCTGATCAACACCAGATAAATAAAACAAATCCGAATTTTGAACAAAGCCCATCGAGCCATCGGCATTGGTAGGTAAAATATCGTTGCTTACAAACAATGCTATCGAATTAGGTTTTAAGCTAGCGGCAAAACGGGTGCGATTTTCAATAAATAATTTCGAATCGATGGCTGAATATTTCATATTGGCTTTTGTATTTAGGAAGCTTCAAAGTTTAGAAATTAAATTCAATAAAAAAAACGATTGATTTTAAAGGGTTTTATTATTTTGAATCATTATAAATTAACTTCATCTTTTACATTCCATCAGCTATTTTTGACTTTTATTAAGCGAAAATTCAAAAAAACACTATTATTTATTTGATAGGAATCAATTGGAATCATACATTTGTATCGCAAAAATAATCTGAAAAAATTATATAATTTATGAGTAATACATCCGGAAATTTTTTAAAATCATCGCTCGGAAAAAAAATACAAATGGGCCTTACAGGTTTGTTTTTAATATCTTTTCTTGTTGTTCACTGCCTTCTTAATTCGTTTATATTTTTTAATGATGGTGGAGCAACCTTTAATAAAGGAGCTTTTTTTATGGCAACCAATCCTTTAATACGAATAATTGAGATTGTTTTATTTGTAGGGCTTATATTACATGCTGTTCAGGCATTGGTGTTAACCATGCAAAATAATAAAGCTCGTCCGGTAAAATATGCAGTTAACAATGGTTCGGCAAATAGTAAGTGGTATTCTCGTTCTATGGGTATATTGGGCTCTTTGTTGCTAATGTTTTTAATAATTCATTTATCTCACTTTTGGGTAGATACCAAGGTTGCACAACTTAATGGAAAAATTAATGAGCACAATACCTATCTGGAAATTCTAGAGGTGTTTCACAATCCAATTAATGTAATAATTTATTTATTGGGTATTATTTCATTGTGTTATCATTTGATGCATGGTTTCCAATCATCCTTTCAAACATTGGGTTGGAATCATCCAAAATATACCCCAGCAATAAAACTAATAGGTTTTTGGTTTTCAATTATTGTATCTGTTTTGTTTGCTGCAATGCCAATCGCTATTTTTTTAGGATTGATTCAATAAATTTTATACAAACTGCTTGTCGCTGACAGGTATTACAATTATCAATATATGTCGAAATTAGATAGTAAAATTCCGGAAGGGCAATTAGAACAAAAGTGGGAGAAATATAAATCTTCGGTTGCTCTTGTTAATCCTGCCAATAAAAGAAGTTTAGAAGTGATTGTTGTTGGCTCTGGTCTTGCGGGAGCTTCTGCAGCAGCTACATTGGCCGAAATGGGCTACAAAGTAAAATGCTTGTGTTTTCAGGATTCGGCTCGTAGAGCACATTCTATTGCTGCTCAAGGCGGTATTAATGCTGCAAAAAATTATCAAAACGATGGCGATAGTACTTATCGTTTATTTTATGATACCATTAAAGGTGGCGATTACCGAGCGCGTGAAGCAAACGTATATCGTTTGGCTTCGGTAAGTGCAAACATCATTGATCAATGTGTTGCAAGTGGCGTTCCATTGGCGCGTGAATATGGTGGAATGTTGAGTAATCGTTCATTTGGAGGAACTCAAGTTCAGCGTACTTTTTATGCAGCTGGTCAAACTGGTCAACAATTATTATTAGGTGCATATAGCGGATTGCAAAGACAAGTAGGATTGGGAACAGTTACCATGTTGGCTCGTCACGAAATGTTGAATGTAGTAAATATTGATGGTAAATGTCGTGGCATCATTGCTCGTGATTTAATTACAGGTAAGTTAGAGCGTCATTTCGGACACGCAGTTTTATTATGCACAGGAGGTTATGGTAATGTATTTTACCTTTCTACCAATGCAATGGGAAGCAATGTAACAGCAGCTTGGAAAGCACATAAAAAAGGGGCATTTTTCGGTAACCCGTGCTTTACACAAATCCACCCAACATGTATTCCTGTTTCAGGCGATCATCAATCAAAACTTACATTGATGAGCGAATCGTTGCGCAACGACGGACGCATCTGGGTTCCTAAAAAAGCTGGAGATACCCGTAAAGCAAACGAAATTCCTGAAGAAGAAAGAGATTATTACTTAGAGCGCAGATATCCTGCATTTGGTAATCTTGTTCCACGTGATGTGGCTTCAAGAGCTGCTAAAGAGCGTTGTGATGCAGGGTTTGGAGTTGGCACTTCAAAAATGGCTGTATATCTTGATTTTAAATCTGCTATTGCTCGTTATGGTCATACAAAGGCCGTTACACAAGGTGTTCATAATCCTTCGGTACAGCAATTAAAAGATTTTGGAAAACAAGTAGTAGAAGAAAAATATGGCAACTTGTTTGAAATGTATGAACAAATTACTGGTGAAAATCCATACGAATTGCCAATGCGTATTTATCCGGCTGTTCATTATACAATGGGTGGTTTATGGGTTGATTATAACTTAATGACAACAGTTCCTGGATTGTATGCTTTAGGAGAAGCTAATTTTTCGGATCACGGAGCTAACCGTCTTGGAGCATCTGCATTGATGCAAGGTTTAGCAGATGGTTATTTTGTAATACCGTATACGATTGGTGCTTATTTATCAAAAGAAATTTCGGTAAAACCAATATCAACTGATCATGAAGCATTTGTTGCAGCCGAAACAGAGTCGCAGGCAATTATCAATAAATTTTTCGAAATAAAAGGAACCAAATCAGTTGACCACTTCCATAAAAAACTTGGAAAAATAATGTGGGATAAATGTGGTATGGCCCGCAATGAAAAAGGTTTGAAAGAAGCAATTGAAGAAATAAAAAAAATACGTGAAGAATTTTGGAAAGATGTTTGTGTTCCAGGTACTGCTAATGAATTTAATCCTGAATTAGAAAAAGCGGGTCGCGTTGCGGATTTCATTGAGTTGGGAGAGCTAATGTGTATGGATGCACTAAGTCGTACAGAATCTTGTGGAGGCCACTTCCGTGAAGAATCACAAACCGAAGAAGGGGAAGCACTTCGTAAAGATGATGAGTTTTCTTTTGTTTCTGCTTGGGAAAACAAAGGCAATCACAGCTATGAATTGCATAAAGAGGAATTGAAATTTGAAGCGATTAAAATTGCACAAAGAAGCTATAAATAATTCAGAATTTTAAAAATATGAGTCACGGAAATATGAATTTAACGCTAAAAGTATGGCGTCAGAAAAGCGATAAAGTAGCAGGTAAATTAATAACATATCCTGTTCAGGATATATCTCCTGATATGTCGTTCTTAGAAATGTTTGATGTATTAAACGAACAGCTTATTACAAAAGGAGAAGAGCCTATAGCTTTTGATCATGATTGCAGAGAAGGTATTTGTGGTATGTGTAGTATGTTTATTAACGGACAACCACATGGCCCTAAAAAAGGAGTTACTACCTGTCAATTACACATGCGTTCGTTTAAAAATGGCGATACCATAGTTGTTGAACCTTGGCGAGCAGCAGCATTTCCGGTTATAAAAGATTTAACTGTTGATCGTTCTGCATTTGATCGTATCATTTCTAAAGGTGGTTTTATATCAGTAAATACAGGTAATGCGCAGGATGCAAATAATTTACCTATTCCAAAACCAGATGCAGATAAAGCTTTTGAAGCTGCTGCGTGTATTGGTTGTGGAGCATGCGTTGCTACTTGCAAAAATTCATCAGCCATGTTATTTGTGTCTGCTAAAATTTCTCAGTTTGCATTGTTACCTCAAGGTAGAGTGGAAGCAACTGCTCGAGTAAAAAATATGGTCGCACAAATGGATGAAGAAGGTTTTGGGAATTGTACAAATACGGGAGCTTGCGAAGTTGAATGTCCGAAAGGGATTTCGTTAGAAAACATTGCACGTATGAACCGCGAATTTTATGTAGCAAATATGAAAGAGTAATTTTTTAAAAAATAAAAACAAAAAAACCCTTCAGAAATGGAGGGTTTTTTGTTTTTGGTATGTTTTGATGCATTGTACCTTTCCTATTGATGCGCATCATTGAATAGAGATGGCTCAAGTTATAATTTTGTTTTAACAAAAAATGTAACTAACACATAAAATTAAAAATCATGAGTATCGTAGAAATTAAATCAAGTGCTACAACCTTAGTGGATGTAGAAGATAATAGTACAGAATCATTGTCGGACAAGTTGAATGTATTATTAGCTAATTATTCCATTTTTCATCAGAATGTAAGAGGGTATCATTGGAATTTAAGAGGAGCTAATTTTTTTGAACTTCATGAAAAATTCGAGAAATTGTATGAGCGTTTATATACCAAGATGGATGAAATAGCTGAAAGGATTTTGACTATTGGCTATCAAGCTGATCATAATTTTTCTACCTATATTTCAGAATCTTTAATCGATGAAAAAATAAATGTTAGTGATGGAATTGTTGCATCTAAAGATATTTTAAGCTCACTTAAAGTTTTAATTACCCTTCAAAAAGACATACTTTATTATGCTGACGAGTTAGGTGATGAAGGTACTTACCATTTAATGAGTGATGCAATTAAAGAACAGGAAAAATTGGTTTGGATGTATTCTGCATACTTGGGAAAATAAGTTGGATTGTTATTCGTAAAATAAAATAAATGATTTTTCAGGCATTAGATTATAACTCTGTTTCCGAAGCTATTACTGGTTTTAGGAAGCAGGGTTATTTAGTTGATTTTAATCTTTTAGAAAACTCCATTGTGTGTGAAAGTTGTTCAGATAAATTTAAACTCGACGAAATGGAAATTGTGCATGTATATCGTTACGAGGGCAATTCGGACCCTGCAGACGAAGCGGTTGTTTATGCCATCGAGTCGAAAACAGGTATTAAAGGGATTCTTTTAAGTGGTTATGGAATTTCGGTTGATTCAGAAATAGCTAAAGCTCTTCAAAAACTTCACTTTCGAAAATAAATAATTTTCTGATCAATTAAATGGTATAAAATGATTCCAAAAAGTGGTTGGTTCTAATCTCCATCGATTGCAACGATAGTTATTTTTTAAATTCGATTGAAATGGAATTTATGCAATAACGTAATCCGGTGGGCGCAGGTCCATCATCAAAAACATGCCCAAGATGGCCACCACACTTTGCGCAAGTAATTTCAGTTCTAATCATTCCTGCACTTTTATCTTTTGTATAAACCACTTTGCTCGAATCCATAACATTCGAAAAACTTGGCCATCCACAACCTGCATCAAATTTCGAATCTGATTTAAATAGTTCTGCACCACAGGCAGCGCAAACATATATACCTTTTTCTTTATGTAAATAATACTTTCCCGAATAAGGCATTTCTGTTCCTTTTTCTCTAAGCACATTATACTGCTCCGGACTCAAAGCCTTTTTCCATTCTTCCTCTGTTTTCGAAATTTGATTATTCATTTGAATTTTCGGTTTTAAATTTATGGTGTTGTTTTGACTGTTACAGGCATTTAGAGAAAAAGCAACTAGTAAATAAATTATATTTTTCATTCTACAAATATTAATCTAAGCTATTTATTTGCCTTTCGGAATTACTTTATTATTTACAGGAGGTTTAGCTGTTCCCGATTTAATAAGTACAATATTTTTTTCTATATCAAAAACACGATCTGATTTTCCCAGAACATTCACAGGAAGATTTACTTCATCGTATCCTTCGCTTGTAACATTGATAATGTAATTGCCTGTTGGAACTGCAAATACAAATTTGCCTGTTTTTGGATTTGCGTCTTTTGAAAAAAGGGTATCGTTTGTTTTAGCATCTAACAAATTTACAAAAGCTTCGATTGGTTTTTTTAAATTATCGCTTGTCGAAAGATGACCTCTAATCACCGATACATTTTCTTCTACATTTTGAAACTCCACTTTATAAAGATCCAAATCTCCAAAACCTTCTTTTCTAACTGCCGAAACATACCCATCTCGTTTATTATCTGCAAGTGTAAATTGCATGTTGTCTTCGGGTGTATTTATTGGATAGCCAATGTTTACAGCTTCTTCAAACTTACCCGTTTTAACATTGTAATTCGATACAAAAATGTCGAACCCACCCATATTTAAATGGCCTTCAGAAGCAAAATAAAGAATATTATTATCTTCATCAAAAATAGGAAATGCTTCATCATATTTTGTATTTACCTGGGGTCCAAGGTTAATGGCTGCACCCCATTGGTCGTTTGGTAGTTTTTTAAACATATATAAATCCATTCCTCCAAGTCCTTTGGGTCTATCACTCGATACTATTAAAATACTTGCATCTTCGTTAATGCATCCTTCCAATTCTAGAAATTCTGTATTTATTTGCGAATCAAAAGGGATTGGTTTTGAAAATACTTTCTTTTTACCTTCTAATTTACTTAGAAAAAGATCTCCCGATACGCTTAAATTATCAGCATATAAAACCATTTTTTCTCCGCTAGGCGAAATGCCAACACACTCCTCATCTTCAGCAGTATTAATAATTGGTCCAATTCCTTTTGCTTTTGTCCATGCACCATTGACAACTTTTGAGGAGTATACATCAGCAGTAAAATATCCTTGCCAACTTTTTATTTTAGACTGATTAGCCTCTCTGCGAGATGTAAAATAGAGCGCCCCTTCGTTTTTAGTAACAAATGGGTAGTAATCAGGAAATTTCGAATTAATTGTTTTTCCTAAATTTATAAATTTAACATCAATCGGGTGTTGCATTAAGATTGGCGCATTTTTACAATTTTCGATATATCGGTCGGCTTCTTGCGACTTTTTTACTCCAACTTGCATTTTAAAATCAAGAAAGTAATTAATGGCTTTGTCGAATTGGTAGGCATACATATAAGCTAATCCCAAATCAAATAAAAGTTCATCATCATATTTACCATTTTTAAATACAAATTCTAAATATGGTATGGCTAATGATTTATCTACATTCACCTTTAAGATGCATTGGCCTATTCGATAATTTACCAAAACTTTATCTTTGGAAGTTTTAAATAATTTTTTATAACCATCAAGCGCACGGTTGTAATCGCCTACTTTAAAAAAATCTTCTGCCGAAAAATCAGTAAGGTCTTGAGCGCATGAGTTTGTAAAAAATCCAGCAATAAAAAATAAAAATATGACTATGTTTTTCTTCAACGTTTATCTTTTTTTAAATTTACTACTTAACTATATTTTTTTTAATTATAAAATATCAATTAACCAGCCCAGCCCTCTCTATCTAAGCTTCTGTATTGAATAGCTTCGGCAAGGTGGTTGGTTTCTATTGTTGAGCAATCATCCAAATCGGCAATGGTGCGAGCCACTTTTAAAATTCTATCGTAGGCACGCGCTGATAAACCTAATTTTTCCATTGCTGTTTTTAAAAGATTATTTCCTGTTTCGTCAATCTTACAAATTTCACGTAATTGTTTTGATCCCATTTGTGCATTGCAATGCACACCATCGTTATTTTGATACCTTTTTTCTTGTTTTTCGCGCGCCTTTATAACACGTTCCCGCACCAGTTCGCTTTTTTCTGATAAACGTTCAGTAGCTAGTTCGTTGTATGATACCGGAGTTACTTCAACGTGTATATCGATTCGATCTAATAATGGTCCAGAAATTTTGTTTAAATATTTTTGTACAACACCGGGTGGGCACACACAATCTTTCTCAGGATGGTTGTAATATCCACAAGGACAAGGGTTCATAGAAGCTACCAACATAAAACTGGCTGGGTACTCTACCGAAAATTTTGCCCGGGAAATTGTAACAACTCTGTCTTCCAATGGCTGACGCATTACTTCTAAAACAGTTCGTTTAAATTCGGGCAATTCATCTAAAAATAAAACGCCATTGTGCGCTAATGAAATTTCTCCCGGTTGAGGAATTCCACCACCTCCAACTAAAGCTACATCCGATATGGTATGATGAGGTGAACGGAAAGGACGAGTAGAAACTAAGCCCACATTTTTACCCATTTTACCTGCAACGCTATGTATTTTAGTTGTTTCAAGAGCTTCATGCAAATTCATTGGAGGTAAAATGGTAGGCAAGCGTTTAGCTAACATTGTTTTTCCAGCACCTGGCGGGCCAATTAGTATTACATTATGACCGCCTGAAGCAGCTATTTCTAATGCACGTTTAATGTTTTCCTGACCTTTTACATCAGCAAAATCAAATTCGCTATCATTTAATTTCGAAAAAAATTCGTCGCGTGTATTTACAATGGTTTGTTCTAAACTGATTTTCCCATTAAAAAAATCAATCACCTCTTTTATATTTTCTACACCATATACTTTTAAGCCATTAACAATTGCAGCTTCTTTTGCATTTTTTTTGGGTAGAATAAAACCTTTAAATTTTTCTTCTTTTGCTTTTATAGCAATGGGTAAAACACCTTTGATTGGTTGCAGTCCTCCGTCTAACGAAAGTTCACCCATAATAATATATTCGCCAATTGTTTCCGAATTTATTTGTTCGGATGCTGCCAATATTCCAACAGCAATGGTAAGGTCGTAAGCTGAGCCTTCTTTACGAATATCGGCAGGAGCCATATTTATTACAATACTTTTTCCTGGAATTTTAAATCCATTATTTTTTAATGCAGCATCAATCCGTTGTTGACTTTCTTTAACTGCATTGTCAGGCAGTCCGACAAGGAAAAAATTAACTCCCGGATTAATGTTTGTTTCTACAGTAACTGTAGTAGCGTTTATTCCAAAAACTGCGCTACCGTAGGTTTTTACTAACATAAAAAATATTTTAAAATATTTAATTACGAAATTACAAATAAAATAGATACCTTAAACTTTAATCTGAATTGCTTTTATTCGATATTCGATAAAATAAAAAATATACCTGTTATTTTTTTAGATTTGTAAACAAAATAATTGAAGAATGGATAAAGATGAAATTAGTAAAAGTTATGATAGGCTTTTGCAAGGTAACAAGGGGTGGGCAAAACAAAAATTAAAAGAAAATCCTGATTATTTTAAAAATTTAACTAAAGGACAAAATCCCCAGTATTTGTGGATTGGTTGTTCCGACAGTCGTGTACCAGCTAATGAAATAACCAATACGCAATCTGGCGAAATTTTTGTACATCGCAACATTGCAAATGTAGTGGTGCATACCGATATGAATTTATTAAGCGTTTTATATTATGCAGTAGAAGTATTACGTGTTAAACATGTTATTGTATGTGGGCATTATGGCTGTGGAGGTGTTTTGTCGGCATTAGAAAATAAGGATCAAGGGTTTGTTAATAATTGGCTTCGCAATATTAAAGAGGTATACAATAAACATTCGGAAGAGTTAGATTCAATTACCAATCAGGTTGAAAAAGCAAATCGTTTGGTAGAACTAAATGTTGTTGAACAAGTTCATAACCTTGCTAAAACTATGATTGTACAAAAAGCATGGAAGCGTAGCGAATTGCAAGTGCATGGATGGGTATATGGTTTTGAGGATGGGCTCATCAAAGATTTAAATGTAAGCTATTGTGATATTGAAAATGTAGAACCCATTTTTAGATACGATTTATAATTTTAGTTTTCTAGTAAATATTAAATATAAGAAGTTTTTGATTTAGCTTAGCTCGTTAGGTGAATATTTTACTATCATTTCAAAACACTTTTGTAGAATCAGATTAAATATATTTTCTATAATTAACAATTTCATAACACACATAGTGTTTCCCTATTATACTTTTACGATAACTAAAGAATAAACTAAATTCAATCTAAAATGAACTTAAACATATTTCAGTTTTTTCAGCCGAAAAATAAGATTTTTTTTGAGCTTTTCGAAAAAGCAGCAGCTAACGCAATATTGTCTTCTAACAAATTACTGGAGCTTGTAATCTCTACCAATCCTGAAAAAAGAAGGGGATTATTTCGTGAGATAGAAAAACTGGAACATATAGGCGATAACATTACTCATGAAACATTTAACGAATTAAGTTCTAATTTTATTACTCCTTTTGACAGAGAAGACATTCATGATTTAGTTTCTGCAGTTGATGATATTGTTGACTATATACAAGGTGCATCAAAAAGGATTGAGTTGTATAAGGAAGACAGGACTACACCTGAAATTACAAAATTAGCTGAGTTAATACAAGAAGGATGTGTTGAGTTTGAGATTGCTGTAAAAGGTATTAGTAATCTTAAGAATATTTCTAAAATAAAAGAATCACTTGTTCGTATCAATAGCATTGAAAATCATGCGGATGATATTTTTGAAGTAGCAATTGCTAAATTATTTGAAGAAGAAAAAAATGCGATAGAAGTAATTAAAATGAAAGATATTTTATTTATGATGGAATCTGCTACCGATAAATTGGAAGACGCTGCAAATGTTATTAATACCATTTTAATTAAACATGCATAATTAAATTGGTAATAACGAATAAATAAAACTATGATAATTCTGATAATAATTATTTTTCTTGCTCTTGCATTTGATCTTATCAATGGCTTTCACGATGCAGCAAACTCAATTACCAATATAGTCTCTACAAAAGTACTGAGTCCAGTTCAAGCGGTAATTTGGGCTGCTTTTTTTAATGTAGTTGCGTTTTGGATTTTTGATTTGAATATTGCTAATACCATTGCAAAAATTGTAAATAACGATGCAATTAATTTTACAGTAATTGCAGCTGCATTACTTGCTGCAATCATTTGGAATCTTCTTACTTGGTGGTCAGGTATACCATCCAGTTCTTCTCACACATTGATAGGTGGGCTAGCTGGCGCTGCAATTGCATACGCAGGTTGGAACGTGGTTAATAGAGAAAAAATATTCATCACTTTTGCATTTATCTTTCTAGCACCTATTATTGGCTTACTTGTATCTGCAACAATTAATGTTATAATTGTAAACATTTGCAAAAAAGCACACCCTAAAAAAGCTGAAAAGTGGTTCAAACGAACTCAATTGGTTTCATCAGGTTTATTTAGTATTGGTCACGGCGGTAACGATTCTCAAAAAGTAATGGGTGTTATTGCTGCAGCCTTAATGATATTCATGGCCCAACTTAAGGCAAAAGGGTTAGATGTTCCCCAATGGGCAAATATTGTACAACGTATGGACCCTGTAACACACAAAATGGTAATTGATGGTAACGCTTTTCCTATTTGGATTCCAATATCCTGTTATTCAGCAATTGCATGCGGTACTATGATGGGGGGGTGGAGAATTGTAAAAACAATGGGCTCAAAAATCACCAAGATTACCCCAATTGAAGGTGTTAGTGCTGATGCCGCAGGTGCATTTACTCTTTTTTTTACAGAGAGATTAGGGATACCTGTAAGTACTACGCACACCATCACCGGTTCTATCATTGGTGTTGGAGTTGCAAAGCGCGTATCAGCTGTAAAATGGGGGATGACATTTAGTTTACTTTGGGCTTGGATTTTAACTATACCTATTAGTGCATTGTTAGGCGCTATACTATTTTGGATATTACAAGCTTTGGGTGTACAATAAATTGGTAAAATTTAAAAGCAAATTCCATTATTGCTGATTATATTCTTAATCACCCCGAAAGTATTGAGGCGGCTTTATATCTATTATCGATTATCAGAAAATTAGAAAGAGTTGGTGATCAGGCTAAAAATATGGCAGAAGAAATTATTTTTTATATTGAAGCCAAAGTATTAAAGCATCGCTCTAAAGTGGAAAAAAGTAAAGAATAAAAAAATATTGATTTTATAAGACCCCTCTTAATAATTAAGAGGGGTTTTGTTTTTTCAAAAATCACTTTTTGCAAGTTGCAAATGGCTTAGCTCAATTCAGGAGAAATAAATCGTCCTGTTTTTATTTTCATTAAAAATCAGAAAATTAAATTTTTGAAGAAGCTATATTAAAATCAAGAACAACTTTACTACCATTGTCTTCAAAAGTTACTTTATCGGCCAAATTAATCATTAAAAAAACACCGCGTCCATTTGGTTTTTCTATATTTTCGGGGTTAGTAGGGTCTGGCAAAGCGTTGTAATTAAAACCATCGCCTTCATCTTTTACTACAAACGAAATATGGGTAGGTAGTGCTTTAAACGAGATATCAATATTTTTATTTGGGTTTGTTTTATTACCATGATGAATGGCATTGTTAACGGCTTCGGTAAGTGCTACCAAAATATTTCCGTAATAATCTTCACTTATATTAAATAATTCACAAATATCTTCAATCATTTTTTCTACCAAAAAAATATTTTCGGATTTTGATGCGATGCGCATTTTTTGATTTTCTGTTACTAGCATTTACTTGTAGAAGTTAGTAAAATATTGGTTTACTTTATTTTTATAGAACAAATTTAATGAAGGTGGAGTTGTTTTTAATAATTCCGTTTCTTTTTGTTTTAAGGTCTTATACTCAATAAATTCATTAGGGTTACTTAATTTTATATTTATAGCTTCATCTGATTGTCTTTTCTCGTCCATTTCCCTTTCTTTTTCGGCCTTTTCACTCTCCAACATTTTTGTTAAAATTTCTTGTTGGCGTTTAATTGTTTCCTGGCTAATCATTTTATTTACCAAGTCAGTTTCCGTTGTTTCCATGTTTTCGGCCAGTTTTCCAAGGTTCCCAGCACCTTTGCCGTCTTTGTTTATTTGGTCAGCCATTTTTTGGAGCTCTTGTCTAATAGCTCCTTGCTCTGCTGCTAGTTTAGCTAATTCCTGACTCATTCCCGAACCACCTTGTCCAGGTTTCTTTCCAGGCTTATTACCCCCTTTTTCTAAACCGTCTTTTAATTTCTGAATTTGCTGATTCAACTGCTCCTGCATCTTTCTCAAATTAGCCATTGAAGGTTTTTTACCTGTACCTCCTGGTTTACTACAGCTTCCACTGCCAGGTTTGCCTGGCTTTTTAGCTTGTGCCTGCATTTGAGTTAAAGCCTCATTTAACATCAATGCCAAATTATTTATGGAAGTCATTGCAAACTGTTGCCGACTCATACCTTCTTCCTTATGGTTTCTTCCATCCATTGATGGGGTTTGCGATTCCTTTATTTCATCTACCGCTTTTTCCATATTCATATTAATAGCAGAAATTTCTTTATTAACACTTGCTTGAATTTGTGGCACGCGTTTACTTAAAGCTAACAGGCTGTCTTCTATCATTTTTGAATCGTCTTGTAATTTTTTCTGCTTTTGATTTATTTTATAAAATTGAGGGTCGTTTGTTTTTGCTTTCGCTAAATCGCCAATTAATGCTTCTTGATTAAATGAAAGTTGAATTAAATTTTCTAATAAATCGCGTAATTTATTGATGTCTTCGGTTGCTTGTTCCTGTTCACTTTCGGCTTGTTCCTTAGCCATTTCGTTACTCAATTCTTGCATTTTTTGAGCAGCACTTTTTTGTGATTTGGATGCACCTTTTTTTTGTTTATTACCTAATTCTTCACTACTTTTTTGCATGTCATTTTTTATGTCTTGCTGCTTTTGTTCGGTATTTTCTATCTTTTTAGGCTCTTCTAATTCCGAATTCATTTTTTGTAATTCTTGTAAATCTTTTTTAGTATCCTCAAACTCTTTGTTTAAAGCATCTTGCTTTTCTTTTTGTTCTTTGGTATCAGTGTTTTTGTCTTCCGTTTTTTTAGCTAGCTCATCTTGCTTTTTAGCTAACTCATTTAATTTGTCAATATTTTTTTGAAGTTTTTGTTCCACTTCCAGCTGTTTAAATATTTCCAAATTGCGATCCAACTCCTTCATAATATCTTTATTATCCAACTTCATTTTATCCAAGGCATCCTGCACTTTATCTTTATCTAATTTATCCAATAATTTCTGCAACTCTTTGTATTTATCTTTTAGTTCAGGCGTCATCACCTTATCAAATAACTCCTCTAGTTTTTTTTGTTTATCTACTATTTTTTCGTCAGGTTGCTGATATTCGTTTTGTTGTTTATTATTTTGTACGTTTTCATTTTTAATTTTTTCAATTTTATTTTGTAATTCTTTTTGTTTATTTAATAATTCTTGAAGCTTCTTTTTTTCTTCCCACGATAATGTTTTTTTCTCAACAATTTTACGTTGTAATTCACTTAATTCTTTTTGTACATCTTTTGCCTGACTAATACTTTCTTGTAAGTCATTTTTAATTTTTTCATTATTCTTCTCTGCATTTTCAAAAATTTCTTTCATTGAAGGAGCTTTAAACAGCATTTTTTGTGAACGAGTAGACTTACTTCCGGTAACGCCATCATTATCCCATATTTCAAAATAATACTCAATTTGATCGCCTGGCACTAAGCCTAATTCGGTCATATCCCAGGAATGGAAAAATTCATCTTGTAAAGAAAGTTTACTAATAGCAAGCACTTTTGTATTTGTAGTAATTTTTTTATAGTTATCGGTTACAGAAGAATCGTTATTGATTACAAAACGATAATTAAAAGTAAGCCTATTAAAGCCATAATCATCTTTAATGTTTCCATGAAAAAAAACATGTTTACCTGTGATGGTATCTCTTTTTTCTTCCACCATTATTTGCGGAAATTCATCTGGAATTACATTGATAGTATAGTTTACAGAATCTTTACTTTTTATAAATTTGTTTGCCGTTATAACAGAATAGGTTTTGTCTTTTAATAATCGAGTAGAATAATTAAACGAATTTTCGGCAGCGGGTGCAATAGAAAAAGAGGTGTCATTAAAATTCAGTTTTAATTGATTTGTATTTTCTGTGTTAAACTTCCAACTTACTTTAGTGCCTGCTGGTATAAGTAAATCGCCAGTATTTTTAAGTAGTTCATCTTTTTTGTTTAAATATTTCGGGAACATTAAGCTAATATCAAAGTTTAATAATACTGGATTGGGTATAGCAACCAACTCAAATTCTTTAGACTTAAATTCACCAGCAACTAATTGGAAATGGATATTTTTTTGAACATTTTTAAAAATATAATTGAATTTAATTATGTTTTCTTTTTCTAATTTAAACTGATTTCCGTCAACCTCCACATAAATATTATCGGGCACTTCATTACCTGTTAATTTTACTTTTAATTGATAATCTTGTTGAGCGATAGTTGTTAAACTAGTATTTAAAATATTAAATTGAAATGGGGCCTCTTTTTCAAAAAAAGCATCGTGTTTTACTAACCGTTTTGTTCCATCAGAAATAATACGTGGGGACACAAATAAAATTATGGTGATCAATAAAACAGGAAACAAAACGTATTTTAAAAATTTTTTATTTTCGGAAAGGTCAACTGCAGCCGTAAAAGGAAAAGGTTTTAATTCCTTGGTTTTTTGATTAACACTTGCTTCTAATAGTTGATAGCTATTACTTGCTAATTGTTGAGTAGCCGTTTGCTGCAATTGCAATACATTTAATAATTTATCTTGAACATCCGAAAAATGTTTCCCGATAATGTTTGCGGCTTCAATATAGGTTAGTTGAGTGCCTAATTTATAAATTTTTGATAACGGAATGACGATGTATTTAATGAATACAAAACCAGTTGTTGCTATAAAAGAATAAAATAAAATGGTACGAACTACAGAACTAAAATGTGCAAAATATTCCAACACTGTTAAGGAAACAAAGAATATCAAAACTAAAGCTACACTATAAATCAAACCTTTTAATAGCTTGTTTTTATAATATTTTCGGATAAATTCATCCAACTTTTCTATTAAACTTTGATAACTAGAATTTGTCATTTACATTTTTGATGAACACCAATAATTATTTGTATCTCAACAAAGATAAGTATTCTTACCTGTTTTGTCAATGGTCAAAAGGATATAGTTTAGAATGCTGTTACCGCAAAAGTTATAAAAATAAATCGGCAAATTTTTTTTGAAAAAATTTTAATACCAAAAAATTGTTTAAGGGAATTAAATAAAATGGCTCTCAATTGCTTTACCAATTAATTTGCCTTCAATCAAAAAGCCATCATGTCCGTAAGGCGAATCTATTTCAACAAATTTAGAATTTGGAATGTGTTGTGCCATTAGTTTTTGTTCAGTTACTGGACAAAGTTGATCGCTTGAAATGCCAATGATTAACGTGTTTGTGTGTATACTGCCTAAAACAGTTTTCAAGTCAGCTCTATTGCGAGCAATGTTATGGCTATCCATCGCTTTGGTTAAAATCCAATAGCTGTATGCATTAAAGCGCTTTACCAATTTTTCACCTTGGTAATTTATGTATGAGCTCGCCTTAAAATTATCCAGTTTATGTTCATCATCTGTTTGTGTTTTTACAAAAGCTTCGTAATTACGATAGGTTAGCATCCCTATTGCGCGCGCCACTTTCAAACCTGTTGCTCCGGCATTTTTATTTTCATCTTTCCAGGTTTGGTCGGTTTCAATTGCTAAGCGTTGTGCAGTATGTATTGCGATGCCCCAAGCAGATTCTTGCGCACTGGTTGCTACTAAAATTAATTTATTAAAAACAGCAGGTTCGGCTAAAGCCCATTCCAATGCTTGATAGCCACCCATCGAACCTCCAATGAGTACATCAATTTTTTCGATATTTAAATGTTTTCGCAAAATAATATGCGATTGCACCATATCTCTAATTGTTATTTTTGGGAACGAACTGTAATACGATATTTTTGTTTTTTCGTTAATGCTTAATGGGCCAGATGAGCCATAACAAGAACCAATAATGTTGGCACAAACAATAAAATATTTTGATGGGTCGAATGTTTTACCTTCGCCACATAGTGATTCCCACCAGTCTAAAACATCCGAATTAGCAGTAAGCGCATGGCAAAACCAAACAACATTACTTTTGTCTTCATTAAGTGTTCCGTAAGTATGATATACTAAATCAATACTCGGTATCGAATCACCTGATTCTAATTTAAGAGATTGGCGATATGTAAAAAAATGCCTATTCATGAGTTTTCTCGCATCCCGAAACATAAATAAAACTGAATGTGGTGTGCAAAACTAATCAAAAATTATAAAAATATGTACCTTTGAAAAGGTAAAAAAATAAAACATGAGAATAGAATTAAAGCGATTAGATGATGCATTTAACTTTGAAGCGGTAAGCGAAACGGGTAACATTGCACTAATGGATGCTGGCGAAAACATTGGTGGGCAAAACAAAGGAGTTAGGCCCATGCAAATGTTAATAATGGGTGTAGGAGGTTGCAGTGCAATTGATATTGTTATGATATTAAAAAAACAAAAACAAGTAATCGAAAGTTTTGATATTACTATTGATGCCGAACGCGAACAAGCGAAAGAGCCAGCTTTATGGGAAACAATACAAATACATTTTAAATTAAAAGGTCAAATTGAAATTGAAAAAGCAGAACGTGCTGTAAAACTTTCGATGGAAAAATATTGTTCCGTTTCTAAAACACTCGAATTGGCAGGAGCAAAAATTACTTATAAAGTTAGTGTGAATGAATAGCATGAGCTTTTATTCAATACAACTCTTCACAGAGTTTTTTCGTTTTTAAACTAAATTATTTGAATACTCGTATGAAAAAATTTGAAACAAATGCTATTCGCACACAGCTTGAAAAGTCCATAAATAGAGAACATTCGGTACCCATGTATTTAACATCGAGTTTTGTATTTGAGGATGCGGAGCATATGCGTGCTATGTTTGCTGATGAATTAGAAGGAAATATTTACAGCCGTTTTACAAATCCAAATACATCAGAGTTTATTGAAAAAATGTGTTTGTTGGAAGGTGCCGAAGCAGGCTATGCAACAGCTTCGGGTATGGCTGCAATTTTTGCAAGCTTTATGGGGCTACTAAAAAGTGGTGATCATATTTTAGCGGCGAGTTCTATTTTTGGCTCTACACATACTGTTATTTCTAAGTTTTTACCTAAATGGGGAATAACATTTACCTATGCAGATATTAATAAACCTAACACATGGGAAGGATTAATTAAGGAAAATACCAAAATGATTTTTGTGGAAACACCATCTAATCCTGCTTTAGACATTATTGATTTGGAATGGTTAGGTAAGTTGGCAAATAAACACAACGTAATTTTAAATGTAGATAATTGTTTTGCTACTCCATTTATTCAGCAGCCTATACAATTTGGAGCGCATTTGGTTACACACTCTGCTACCAAATACATTGATGGACAAGGCCGTGTAATGGGTGGTATCGTTTTAGGTACAACAGAATTGATAAAAGAAATTCATACATTTTGCAGAAGCACAGGCCCTTCTTTATCGCCTTTCAATGCATGGACATTGTCGAAAAGTCTTGAAACACTTGCTATACGAATGGAACGACATTCGCAAAATGCAAATACACTTGCTAGCTTTTTAGAAAAAAACGAAAACATTGAATATGTTCGGTATCCGTTTTTAGAATCTCATCCACATTACAAGATTGCAAAAAAACAAATGAGTTTGGGAGGAGGAATTGTTTCTTTCGAAATCAAAGGAGGAATAAGTCGTGGAAGAAAATTTTTAGACGCCCTCGAAATGTGCTCGCTTACAGCAAACTTGGGCGATACGCGAACCATTGCAACTCATCCTGCTTCCACCACACATGCAAAACTAACCGAACAGGAACGAAAGGATGTTGGTATAACACCAGGTTTAGTGCGTATTTCCGTTGGTTTAGAAAATAGTATAGATATTGTTAATGATATTAGTCAAGCGTTAGAAAAATCAAATTAATAATTTCCCCATTTTGTATTTTTTCTAAACATTGTTTAACAGAGTTATTATTACTCTATTTATTGAAGGTTATTTAAGTTTCGAAACTTAACCCGCATAATTAAAAAAAATCGCTCATAACCCATTAATCCAACCCCTAATACAATAAACATTGCAGGTACTTGCATTCTAAAACCATAAACATTTACAGGTGCTATAAGTATGAGAATAATGAAATATGAAAAAATAAATATTAATAATGATAATTCAAACTTTTTAATTTGGCGAGGTTTTAACAAACAAAAAATTACAAAAATCGAAACCCCTACCCACATAACCATCCAGTGTGGTCGATAATTATAAGCAGGCTCAAGTATCGGGAGAAATCCAAAACAATAAATTGCTTTTTTTATATAATAACCGAAATATTGAAAAGGGCTATCGCTGAGCGAAATTATATTTTCCCTTGACATATAATCAAAAAAATTGCCATCAACAGGCATAATAGAAAGGTTTCCTGTAACTAAGTAATTTCGCAAAGGTAATAGTGAGATTATTAAGAAGTAACTTAAAAAGATTAACCAATAATTTTTAAAAATCGCATTATTCAATAAGCATAACAGGAGTATTAGCGTAAGTAAAATACAGCTAAATGGTAATATATTTGGCCTAGTCAACACAGATATTCCCAAAAACAACCCTGATAAAAATGGAAATATATGCGTTTTTGAAATTAGCGTTTTTTTGAAAAAAAAGAAAAATAAAGTAAGCGTGAATAGTGCAAAATTTTCGCTTAATAATCTAAAAGAATAATATTTATAAACATCGAGAAATCCAAAAATAATTAACAGAATCAAAAAAAGTAATCCTGTAATTGGCTTCAATAAATCCCTAAAAATAAAATATGTTACTGCCACAGTAATACCAAGAAGTATACTTTGAATAACATAAACATTAGCAGGGTTTTCGCCAAATAGGCTAAAGCAAAATGCAACGAAATAATTGTAGAAAAATCCAGCAGGAATTAAATAATTATCTCTTATGCTTTTTATTAAAAGTCCATTTTCTTTAATATCAATAGCATATCTTGCATACCTGTTCCAATCATCAATACCAATAATTAGTTCATTGATTGAAAATTGGCTAACATGAATTCTATATAAAGCTGGGATGGTGAAAATGAATGAACAACTGATTATCAAAAAAAAATCTGACATCATTGTGTTCATAAAAAGTTTATTCGTTAATTCCCTATGTTCCATTTCTATATTGGATTTAGTGCAATTTCAAAAGTATCATTTGATTACAGATGAAATTTTTAGCACGTATTTTTTGTTCCACCCAACCATCCTTTGTTTCAAAGATTTAATAAAGCAGTCGTTTTACCAAAGATAAAAAAATATAGTATGGTTGTAATGTTAAATGAAAAGGTCATTGTTTAATAACATACTTCTCATTGTTTTGTTAAGACTTTTTATAATGTATATTTGCTTTAATAAACTTTTCTCTTCCGTGTTTTTACGGTTAAAATATAAATAGTATGAAAATCAAGAAACCATCCTTAATAGCTCAGATATTTTTAGGAATGTTATTCGGAATAATCGTTGGTTATTTCTGGAAAGATTTTGCTTTCAATCTCCATTTGTTAAGCGATATTTTTATGCGTCTTATAAAAATGATTATTGCACCGTTGGTTTTTTCGGTATTGCTTGTAGGTATTGCAAAGGTGGGTGATTTTAAATCGGTTGGGCGAATAGGGATAAAAACACTATTATATTTTACGGCATTGGCAATAGTTTCTTTACTACTTGGTTTGGTTTTGGTTGATTTGTTTGAGCCCGGAAATAAAATGTTACTTACCCTTCCTGCAGCTGGTGCAGAAACCGGATTGGAAGCAGCCAAAGGATTTGATACAAAAACATTTATTGAACATGTAATTCCCTCAAGTATTGCAGATGCAATGTCGAAAAACGAAATTTTACCGATTGTAATTTTTGCTATTTTCTTTGGTGTAGCAGCTGCGTCAATAGGTAAAAAAGGAAAAGTGGTAGTCGATTTTTTCGATGCCGTTTCTCATATCATGTTTAAAATTACAAACTATGTAATGGCGTTTGCTCCATTTGGTGTATTTGGTGCCATTGCAGCAGTTGTTGCAAGTAAAGGAATAGGGGTGCTAGCAGGTTATCTTTATTTGATAAGCACATTTTATCTGGGATTAATCCTTTTTATTTTCGTGGTTTTATTTTCGATATGTTTAGTGTTCAAAATAAAGTTTTTTAATTTACTCACTCATATAAAAGAGCCTGTATTAATAGCATTTAGTACAGCTAGTTCTGAAGCAGCCATGCCAAAAACTATTGAAGCTTTAGAACGATTTGGTTGTGGTAATCGTATTGTGAGTTTTGTGTTGCCTTTAGGATATTCTTTTAATCTCGATGGCTCTATGATGTATATGACTTTTGCAACAGTATTTATTGCACAAGCATACGGCATACAAATGAGTGTTGGCAATCAAATTACTATGTTGCTTATTTTATTAATTACCAGTAAAGGGGTTGCTGGCATACCTCGCGCTTCATTGGTTGTAATAGCTGGCATGTTAACTTATTTTAAAATTCCAGTCGAAGGGCTGTTATTGCTTTTGGGTATCGATCAAATTTTGGATATGGGACGAGCTGCTACTAATGTAGTAGGAAATGCAGTAGCAACAGCTGTTATATCAAAATGGGAAGGCGATTTGCATACTTTTAAAAAAGAGCCGGATATAGATCATTTAAAATTGGATTAAAAATCCATGCTATTCATTATATTAAACTATATTTAATTGTTGTCGCTAAAAATAGAATAACCATTTGTCAATTTTAAAACTAGCATATCATGGTTTTATCATAAAATATACTGGAATACATGTTAGAATTATTAAAACAAGTTACCGATCCTAAATCCATTATACAATATGGAGGTTTGTTTATGCTCTTGTTTGTTATGTTTGCTGAAACAGGCTTGTTGATTGGCTTTTTTCTTCCCGGTGATTCACTTGTTTTTATTTCGGGTATGGTGTGCATTTCAAAACCAGAACTTTTAGGTGTTTCTATTTTCGAACTTATAATATTACTTTCATGTTCAGCAATATGTGGTAATATTGTCGGATATTGGTTTGGCAGTAAAGTGGGCCCCCCTCTTTTTGATAGAAAAGATTCCATTATTTTCAAAAAAAAATATTTGGAAATAACCCGTCAGTTTTTTGCTAAAAATGGTGGAAAAACGCTTGTAATAGGTCGTTTTTTGCCCATTATACGAACTTTTGCCCCGATTTTAGCAGGCGTGTTAAAAATTGATTTTAAATTTTTTATGCTCCTAAATATCGTTGGAGCATTTGCCTGGATTTCAATACTTACCTTGCTTGGCTATTATTTGGGAACTTATACTGTGGTAACCGAAAATGTGGAATACATCGTAATCGGTCTCATTATAATTACGTTGATTCCAATTGTGAGAACCTATCAAAAAGTTAAAAGTGCTAAGTAGCCAAAATCAAAATGAATAGGTTTCATCTGATTAAAATAAATCCTTTTTTTGAATACCAATGCTTAACAGTTTAATTGCAAAAGCTACTAAATAGAAGTGAAAAACCAATCTTTTGATTAAAAACTACTATAAATGCAATAATTTATACACGTTAGTCGTTTATTAAGCAAACATTTTTTAATAATTAAGTTTTAGTATAAATTTTTACATTCAAAATAGATTTAGTATGTTTGGTGCCCTATTATAAAAACATTTTAAAATCGTAATTAACAATTAGTATATTTTTATTATTTATTAAAGCTAAAAAACAATAACCAAAACCAAAAAAAATCAATATGAGTAATCAAAAAACAACATCGGGCGGATTCAATTTTATGACCGCACTTTTAGCAATTGTAATATCAATTGTAATTGGAATATTAATTTATATGTTTATTCTTGGCGCACCAGCAAATTTTGATGCAGAAGGACATCCAAAAGAAGGCAATATGCTTGGGATGATGCATTCAGGAGGTTTTATTGTGCCAATATTGATGGCAATTTTTATCATTATTGTTACTTTTTCTGTTGAGCGTTTATTGACAATTTCAAAAGCTAAAGGAAAAGGGAAAGCAGATGAGTTTTTGCGTAATGTAAGAGCTTTATTAGCATCTAAAAATTACACAGAAGCAATTGTTGCTTGCGATAAACAACAAGGTTCATTAGCAAATGTTGTTCGTTCAGGAATTGAAAAACTTGAAATCGTTCAAAACGACAGTTCAATGAACAGCGAAGAAAAAATTGAAGCCGTTCAAAAAGAATTGGAAGAAGCTACTTCTTTAGAATTGCCAATGCTCTCTAAAAATTTATCTATTATTACAACTTGTGCTACAATCGCAACTCTTTGGGG
>CANCPZ010000020.1 GCA_947380175.1 Bacteroidota bacterium
TTAATTTTACTTTAAAAATAAAAAACAAATGAAAAAAATAATTACTTTTTTTTGCTTTGTATCTGTTGTATTTGATGGGTATAGCCAAAATTTACATTTGTTTGTAGGTTCTACAGATGTGAATAACACAACAATAGATATTAATGTTACCGATGGTTTGGATTTCGTTTATGATATTGATATTCATAACACGTCAACAAATGCTATTACCTACAAAATTACCAGAGTTATTTTAAATGGTACTTTAGGTACAGATTGTTCTGTAAATTTTTGTACTGGAACAACTTGTTATCCGCCAAAAACAGACACTAGTTGGACAATGCCTCAAGGTGCTATAATTGGATCAAATTCAAATCTTACAGGAGCAAGTGGTATATCTACACATCTTGTAGAAGGAACTCCTGCAACCGAAAACAGCATATATTATAAGATTTTTGATGTTTCAAACACGAACGATTCTGCAGTTGTAACCCTCCACTATAAAATTGCTACAGGAATAAATGAATTTGAAAAAACAGGTGGAAGTATTTCAAATGCCTTCCCTAATCCTTCAAATACAACAATTGCAGTAAATTACAATTTAAATGAAAACACTCAAAAAGGTAAAATTATTCTTTACGATATGTTAGGTAAGGTTGTAAAAGAGGCTGTTTTAACTGATAAATTAGGTGTTTTTAAAATGGATGTATCGGAATTAAATGCCGGAGTTTATTTTTATGCTTTGCAAGTAAGCAACAAAAACCTGGTAACAAAAAAATTAATAATTAATTCTAAATAATTTACGAAACATTTTTTTAGTTAAATTTGGTATACAAAATCTCTCTTATTAAAAACAAATATTTAAACAAATGAAAAAATCTACCTTCTTATTTATTCCCTGCCTATTCATTGCATCGAGTTTATTAGCACAAAATTCCAACTCAAATGAAGCGGAGGTGCTTTACCCTATTGACTTTCATATTACAAAACCATTAAGTGAATTACCTGATTTTGAGGGCACTGAAAACCTTTATGAACAGGAAGAAACAAAGGATCGTGAACATCGTCAACGTCCTAAATTTGATTTTACTGCCGCAGATGGACCTGCATATGGCAACGATCCATCTACTATTCAAACGGCTCATGGAACGCGACCAACTAGTCCTTTAAGAGCTTCTTTTGCAGGACAAAACGGATCTGGATACCCTCCGGACCCTTCAGGTGCTGTAGGTCTTACACAATATGTGCAGGCTGTTAAT
Source organism: Bacteroidota bacterium (assembly GCA_947380175.1). GTDB lineage: Bacteria > Bacteroidota > Bacteroidia > 2-12-FULL-35-15 > 2-12-FULL-35-15 > 2-12-FULL-35-15. The sequence continues at coordinate 1,239 of CANCPZ010000020.1, forward strand.
GCTACACCATTTAAAGTATTTAACAAAACTACCGGAGCTCAACTAATGGCTCCAAAAAACATTGGCAATTTATGGTCTCCAGTAACAGGTAACATGGGAGACCCTATTGTAATGTATGATAAATATGCCGATCGTTGGTTTGTAGCACAATTTGGTGATAATAGCACACCTACATCGAATGCAACAATAAATTATATTTACATTGCAATTTCTACTACTTCAAATCCGGCTGGTACTTATTATGCCTACACTTACACTTCTGCACAATTTCCAGATTATTTAAAATTTTCAATATGGAGTGATGGTTATTATATGACATCTAACCAAGGTGGGAGGTTGTATGTTTTTGAAAGAGATCAGATGATTGCCGGTGTTTCCACAGCCCGCTCATTAACCAAAACATTTACAAATGGTGCAAATTCGGGGTTTTGGTGTCCCCTTGCTGCTGATGCGGATGGAACTTTACCTCCGGCGGGTTCAGCTTGCCCATTCTTTTGGATGACAGATAATTCGTGGGCCTCATCAGTTGATGGTATTAAATATTGTAAAGCAAGTGTTAATTGGGCTCCGACAACACCAACCTGTACCATTACAAGTGCTGCACAAATTACAACTGCCGCTTTTGATGGCACTTATCAGTCATCAACCTGGAATGATATTCCTCAGCCTGGAGCAGTTTCTCCTTGGTCAAGTAACATGTTAGATGGAATTGGAGGTGTGGCTACTTACCGCGCTCAATATAGAAGATGGACAGGATACAATACTATTGTAATGAATTGGGGTGTGTTAATTGCCAACAACCCTCGACAGCGTGCGATTAAATGGGTTGAATTGCGTGAACAAACAGCTACACCCGGAGTCTGGACTTTATATCAAGAAGGAACTTACGCACCAGATATAAAAAGCCGTTGGGTAGGCAGCATAGCAATGGACGACAATGGAAGCATCGGCTTGTGTTATGCCCGTTCAGGTGCAGCAACATCTACCACTTCTGATTGTACATACGCTAGTTTGTGTTATACTGGCAGATTGGCCAGCGATCCACTAGGAACAATGTCATTTACTGAAACTGTGGTTGTAAAAGGAACTGCAACTCAAACAGCGACTCAACGTTTCGGCGATTATTCTCAAACTACCTTAGATCCAACTGACGGAACCATTTTTTATCATACAGGTGAATATCTTGGCTCTTCTCCAAAAACATGGATTTACTCGTTTAAACTTCCATTAGCTACAACCGGTATTGATGAAAATGAAAACCAAGCAACATTCTCATCATTTCAAGCAGATAATATATTAAACTTTAAAGCAAGTAAATTGCCTTCAAACGAGGAGTTTCAAGTAGATTTATTTGATGTTGCTGGAAAACAAATAAATGGTAAAAAAGTTACTCCAACTCAAAATGCATTCGAAACAAGCATTAATGTAAGTGGATTAGCTAAAGGCACTTACCTTGTAAGGGTTGGGAATATAAATTTTCAGCGAGTTATTAAGGTTTTAGTAAACTAATTAAATTAGCACCCTATTCAACCAAAAGATCCTGTATGAGTCTTTTTCATACAGGGTCTTTTTATTAAAAAAATATTATGAGAACATCGCTTGTTATTTTAGCTATTTCTATTTCGATGCTTGCTGGCTGCAAATCAAAACAAAAAGTAACAGGAACAACAATTACAACGGCAGCAGAAAATGTTGTAACCACACCAAAAACAATTGGAAAAGTATCGCATAAATATAGAACTACTGGTTGCGAAACAGTTGTAATAGTTATACTACCCAATGAAGAAAAGCCACTTACATTAATTCCAAGAATTAAATTATCATCCGAACTAGATGTTGATGGCTTAGAAATTTTATTTAATTACCGCCCATTAAAAATGCCACAACCTGCAGGATGCTATACCGGAATACCTGCTGAACTAACGGAGATTGTTAAAAATTAAACGAATTCTTAACAATCTATTGTTGATTTTTAATTTTTAAAAGTAATCTCAATTATATTTTTAGTATTAATTTTCTTTCAAATTAAACGCAAGAGTTCTTTACGGTTATTTTAAAAAATCATTTATGTAATTGTTTTTTTGAATTATATAACGGTGTTAAAGGGAATTGTATTTATTTTTTTGAAGTTTATAAATTACTATGAACGAAACCGAAATAATTAAAGGTTGCTTAAAAAATGATCTTGTAAGTCAAAAAGCCCTATACGATTTATTTTATGGCAGAATGCTAGCTGTATGTTTGCGATATGCAAAGGATACTGATGAAGCAAAAGATATTTTTAAAGACGCTTTTATTAAAGCTTCTAAAACAATAAGAAACGTTAACAACTCCACCTCATTAGAATTGTGGCTAAAAAAAATAATGGTAAATACAGCCATTAATCACCTTCGTAAAAACAGGCAAGATTATTTAATTGTAAGCACTGTGTACGCGAATGAAAAACAAAACAATGTACCTTTAGAAATAAGCGATGAAGAACTTGCGTTAGTAGCTAAAAAAGAGGAAATACTACTAGCAATACAAGAACTTACACCAGCATATAGAACAGTTTACAACATGTTTGAAGTAGATGACTATTCGCTGCATGATATTTCGGAAATGCTTGATATTAGTGAAAGCACCTCTAAATCAAATCTTTCGAAAGCAAAATTTAATTTGAGAAAAAATTTATGGAATATTATAAAAAAAAGAAATGTTAACTAATTCTCAAGAAAGTAAACTGGATCTGCTGATAAAGAAAACATTAAGCAGTTTCGAAGTTGAATACAATGCTGATGATTGGTCTAAAATGGAAAAGGTGTTGGAAGTTGTTCCAAAATCAAAACCATTTAAAGCATCGTATTTATTATTTTTATTGATTGGAGTGCTAGTGATTTATGGGAGCTATTTACTATACACTAAAATATCTTTTGAAAAAAAATCAGCTATCATTAATCCCGTTATTTTACAAAAAGATTCAATTGTTGCACCAAAAAGTATATCAACAAAATCAATAATTTCTACAAAAAAAATAGTTTCTATTGATTCTGTATCACAAAAAAACAGCAGTTATGTAAATCAAGACAGCATTGATGATTTTACTGCAATGGAAGCGGAAAAATTAAACGCTACCGAAGATGAAAAAAAATTATCCAAAATAAAAGCGAGTGAAAAGACCGAAAAACAAGATTCTCTTTTAAAAGAAAAAAAATTAAAAAAAGAACTTGCGGCTAAAGAAAAATTAAAAAACAAATTAGCAGCTAAAGAAAAAGAGTTAAATAAGCAACAAAATTCAAAAGATTCAGAAGAAGCTGCTTTTGGTGATATGTTAGATACAACAAGAGGGATTGTAAGAGAAATTAAAGAGAAGGATCAATCAAAAAAACCTGAAGTAGAAAACAACAAAACACCTGTAGGCTGGAATAGCAGTTTATTGAAAGATGTTAATCCCGATAGCATCAAAGTTAGAAGAACACGAAAAGATTCCTTAAAACGAAAAAAATAGAGGTCTAACTCATCGTTGTTTTATGAAAAACAATTGTAAAAAAAGCGTTGTTTTAAAAAATGAACAGCGCTTTTAAAAAATTACAATTTCGCTTTTATCTCTACTAATTCATAACCTTCAATAATATCAGATACTTTAATATCATTAAAGTTTTTAATGTTTAAGCCACATTCAAATCCTTTATTAACTTCTTTAACGTCATCTTTAAAGCGTTTTAAAGAACCTAACTCTCCTGTGTGAACAACAATACCATCGCGGATTACACGAATTTTAGTATTGCGGGTTACTTTACCATCAAGTACAAAACAACCTGCAATTGTTCCAACTTTAGTAATATCAAAAACTTCACGAATTTCAATATTGCAAACAATTTTCTCTTCGAACTCTGGAGCTAATAAAACTTCCATTGCGGCCTTTATTTCATTTATTGCATCATAAATAATTGAGTATAAACGAATATCAATTTGTTCTGTTTCGGCTAATTTACGTGCACTTCCAGAAGGACGCACCTGAAATCCGATAATAATTGCATTGGATGCAGATGCTAATAATACATCTGATTCACTAATTGCTCCAACCGATTTGTGGATAATTTTAACTTGAACTTTTTCAGTAGAAAGTTTTTGCAATGAATCTGCAAGAGCCTCAACCGAACCATCCACGTCACCTTTAACAATAACATTTAATTCCTTGAAATCACCTATTGCTAAACGTCTTCCAATCTCATCTAACGTAATGTGTTTATGCGTACGAATACCTTGTTCGCGTTGCAATTGCAAACGTTTGGCAGCAATTTCACGAGCCTCGCGTTCATCACTCATTACATGAAATTTATCACCTGCTTGTGGAGCACCACTTAAACCAAGTAATATAACAGGCATTGCAGGTCCTGCTTCTTTAACTACTTGTCCACGCTCATTATGTAACGCCTTTACTTTACCACTAAAACAACCAGCTAAAACAATATCTCCAACATGCAATGTTCCACCTTCCACTAATATTGTACTAACATATCCGCGTCCCTTATCTAACTCCGATTCAATAACCGTTCCTTTGGCATTTTTATTTGGATTTGCTTTCAAGTTAAGCATTTCAGCTTCAAGCAGAACCTTTTCAAGTAAATCATCTATGCCAGTACCGTTTCTAGCAGAGATTTCTTGACACTGAACCTTACCTCCCCACTCTTCTACCAAAATATTCATTTGCGATAAAGCCTCACGAATTTTATCAGGATTTGCTCCTGGCTTATCGATTTTATTTATTGCAATTACTATTGGAACACCTGCAGCCTGTGCATGATTAATCGCTTCAACTGTTTGAGGCATTACACTATCGTCAGCTGCAACTACAATAATAGCAATATCTGTAACTTGAGCACCACGGGCACGCATGGCCGTAAAGGCTTCGTGACCAGGGGTATCCAAGAATGTAATTGTCTTCTCATTCTCTAGTTTAACATTGTAAGCGCCTATATGTTGGGTTATTCCTCCGGCTTCACCTGCAATAACATTTGCTTTACGAACATAATCCAATAAGGATGTTTTACCATGATCAACATGCCCCATAACAGTTACAATTGGGGAACGAGACAACAATTCTTCTTCTTTATCTTCCTCTTCTTTAATTGCTTCCTGCACCTCAACACTTACAAACTCTAATTGATAACCAAACTCTTCGGCAACAATAGCAATTGTTTCAGCATCTAATCGCTGATTAATGGAGACAAACATACCTAAGCTCATGCAGGTAGAAATAATCTCATTAACCGCAACACTCATCATTTGTGCTAACTGATTGGCAGAAACGAATTCCGTAACTTTAATAATTTTCTTTTCAGCCTCTTGCAAATCCGCTGCATCTTGAATACGTTCACTAATTAAATCTCTTTTAGATTTACGATGCTTCGATGCTTTTGATTTACCTGCTCCACTTAATCGAGCTAAGGTTTCCTTTATTTGTGCCTGAATCTGATCAGGAGTTAATTCAACTTTAAGAGGTCTAGCATATTTTGTACGAGGCGCTTTCGGATCAAATTTAGGACGAGCAGCGCCTGGTGCACCTGGCGTTCCGGCTGGTCTCGGAGTATACGGTGTTCCAGGGGTACGGGGAGTAGTTGGTGTAGATGGGGCATTCGGATTACGAGGAGCCCATGCATCACCGATGGTAGCCCCACTAAAACTTTTCTTAATCCTCTTACGCTTTTTCTTATTATCGTTACTAGCAGCTGCTGAAGAAGCTACTGGTTTTTTACGCTCGTCCTTAACAGGTAATTCGATTTTACCCATTATTTTTGGACCCTCAAGTTTCTCAACTTTTGTTTGATAAAAATCCTCTGAAGGTGTCTCGGCTTTTGCTTCAACTACTTCTTCTGGCTCAACAGCTGCAACAATAGGCTCAATAATAATTTGCTCTTCAACAACTTCCGCTTTTTTTGCTTTGCTTTTTTCTTTCGATGCTGATGCTTTTGTTTTTTTCTCCTCCTCTTTCTCGGCCTCCTTAGAAGCTTTTGTTTTTTTAGCAGGTTTAGTTTTACTGTTTATTGCATCCAAATCAATTTTATCAACAACAGTAAATTTAACATCCGACTTAATTACTTTTTTATCGGAATCAGCAGTTTCAACAATTGCCTTTGAGGGCTCTTTTTTTAAAAGCTCTGGCTCTAAAGGTTTTTCCTTTTGTTTTTCAACAGGAATATTAATCGGAACATTTTTAATTATAATATCCTCTTCTTCCTCCTTTTTTCTTGTTTCAGGCTTGCTTATTTCTTCGTTTACTGAAACACTCTCCTTCTTTGCTCTCGAGGTTGAAGTTACTTGTTTTGCCTCTTCTGAAGCAGCCTTATCTGATTGGTATTCTTTGGATAATAAAGAATAAAGGTCGGGCGAAATTTTTGCCATAGGATTATTTTCTATGACATGCCCTTTGTTTTTAAGAAATTCGGTAATAGTGGATACACTAACACTAAACTCTTTAGCTACTTTACTTAATCGTTGTTCCTTGTTTTCTGACATATTACCTTTAAAAATTTCTGTTACTACGAATTTTTGCGAATTACGAAAACTACTACTAAATAGAAACGCATTCGTAAATCGTTTTTATTCGCAATCCGTAGGTTTATTTTATTCAAATTCTGATTGCAAAATCAGTTTTATTTCATTTACGGTTTCTTCTTCTAAATCAGTACGTTTAACTAATTCTTCGGTTGATAATTCCAATACACTTTTTGCTGTATCACAACCAATGTTTTTTAACTCATCCAAAATCCAACTTTCTATTTCATCTGAAAACTCTTCTAAATCAACATCTTCTAAATCAATATCAGTATCGCGATATACGTCAATTTCATAACCTGTTAATTTACCAGCCAATTTAATGTTATGACCGCCTTTTCCGATTGCTAACGAAACTTGGTCAGGTTTTAAAAACACTTCGGCGCGTTTTGTTTCTTCATCAATTTTTACGGATGTTATTTTTGCAGGGCTCAACGCACGAGTAATAAACAATGAAGGATTGCTAGTAAAATTAATAACATCAATGTTTTCATTTTTTAATTCTCTAACAATTCCATGAATACGAGAACCTTTCATACCAACACATGCACCAACAGGGTCAATTCTATCATCGTAAGACTCAACAGCAACTTTTGCTCTTTCGCCTGGCTCACGAACAATTTTTTTAATTGTAATTAATCCGTCAAAAACTTCAGGAACTTCCATTTCAAATAAACGCTCAAGAAAAGTTGCTGAGGTTCGAGATAAAACAATAATTGGAGAATTGTTTTTCATATCTACTCGTTGAATAACAGCTTTTATTGTGTCGCCTTTTTTGAAGAAATCCGAAGGAATTTGCTCTGTTTTAGGCAATAAAAGTTCATTCCCTTCTTCATCTAAAATAAGTAATTCTTTTTTCCAAATTTGATAAACTTCACCAGTCATTAACTCACCAACACGTTCTTTGTATTTTTTATAAAGACTATCCTTTTCAAGTTCTAAAATTTTTGAAACTAAATTTTGACGAACTGCAAGTACAGCGCGTCTTCCAAAGTCAAGCAATTTAACAGGTGTTGTTGTTTCTTCACCAATTTCTAAATCATCATCAATTTTTTTTGCTTCTGTTAATCCAATATGTTTTGCTTCATCGTAATCAAAACTATCTTCGGCAAACTCATCATCAACAACTTCGCGATTGTGCCATATTTCAATATCTCCACGGTCGGGATTTACAATGATGTCAAAATTTTCATCAGAGCCGTATTTTTTTAACAACATACTACGAAATACATCTTCAATGATGCTCATAAGTGTTGCTCTGTCAATGTTTTTTACTTCTTTGAATTCCGAAAACGATTCAATTAAATTGATACTTTCCATTTTTTTTAGTATTTAAAATAATATTACAACTTTAGTTGTTTTGATTTGATTAAATGTTAATTTGATAGTGTTTATTATTATTTGTTTTCCTTTTTTACCTTCTACTTTTTCTTTACTTGCTATTTCAATTACTATTCCATCAGCATCCGCAGAAATAATTTTACCTGTTAGTTTTTTGTTTTCTATAGTTACAACATCTACAGATTTTCCAATGTATTTTTGATACTGACGTAATGTTTTAAATGGCTCTGTTAAGCCTGGTGATGAAACATGCAACTCAAAATCTTCTGCTTCACGATCCAAATTAAACTCAACATGTCGGCTCATTGCAACACAATCTTCAATCGAAACACCTTTATCATTATCTAATAAAATAGAAATTTTATTGCCGAGCTTTACGGTTATTTCCACAACAAAATTAGTGCTTTCAGCTAATTTCGTATCTACTAATTTTTGTATTTTATCTACTGTAATCATATTTATTTGTTAATAAAAAGAGGGGACCAAATGTCCCCTCGCTTTAAATTAACGTTGCAAATATACGTCAATAATTTAGGATAACAAATTTTTTTTTATGCAACCAAAACACTTCGTTGTGCATCTTTGTATTTAAAATATAGGAAAATGTCGATGTTTTTTGTATCTTTGACTAATTAGACAACTTTTTTTGAAACTTTAAATTATTAAAATGGAAGAGCTAATGATAAAAAAAATTCAGAAATTTTTTACATTAATTTTGTTGCTTGCTAGCCCTTTTTTAAATAAGGTAATCGGACAGGCCGATGTAAAAAACATTTCAAAAACTTTTGAAGAAGCCAAAAAACAGGCTGCACATGATGAATTTATGAGCTATGTGTATATGACAATTGGGTTTTTATTTGTAATTGGTGTTGCTTGGTTTACAACCAGCTTGGCAAAAAAACAAAAACAAAAATCGGATGCAGAAAAAGCAGAAAGAGCTTTAAAAATGAATCAAAAAGGAACACACCACCAAAGAAGAAGGTAAATTTATTTTATTTTAACACCTTTTTTATAGATACTCTCCATAATTATCTTTCCATTTTTATCGTAGTAAATCCATTTGCCATTAGGCTTACTTTCAATACGATTTCCTTTACCATCTTTTACCAATACATATGATGTTTCACTTTTAAGCTTTGCATTTTCATACCAAGAGCGACATTCGCCACTTTGTTTGCCTTCAATAAAATTTTGCTCCATTGACTTGACACCAGTTTCATAATAATACGTCCAAAGCCCATCAGGCCGTTCATCTTTATAATCTCCTTCACTGTCTTTAAATCCGAATGGAGTCCAAAAAATCCAATGTTTTTGTTTTTTACCTTCTTTGTAAAACCCTTCTTCTTTAATCGTTCCGTTGGTATAATAATCCTTCCATGATCCATCTTTTAAATCGTTTTTATAAAACCCTTGATAATTGGGTTTGTTGTCGGGAAACAACCCTTTCCAACTTCCATCCATTTTTGCTGCCTTAAAATACCCTTCATCTTTTATTGTTCCATTATCAAACCATGAAGTCCATAAACCTTCTTCTTTTCCAGCATTAAAAGCCCCTTCCTGAAGCTTTTTACCGTTTTCGAACCATATAGTCCAAATACTATCTTTTTTACCATCTTTAAACGTCCCTTGTTTCCACTTGGCTCCTGTTTTATAAAAATAATTCCACAAACCATTTTCTAAATCATTTTTAAAATAGCCCTCAGAAACTTTAGTCCCATTTTCTAACCAATACACCCATTTTTCGTTTCGCAAATCATCAACCAAGTTACCTTCCATTTCAATCTTTCCGTTCTGATTATACCACTTCCAGTATCCATTTTTTTTATCATTTACAAATGGTCCTTCACTTTTTATTTTGCCGTCCTTAAACCAGTTGATACATAGCCCATTTTTTTTCCCTTTAGTGTAATTGACCATGTAATCTTTTTCGCCACTTTGTAAAAAGAATAACCACTCTCCATCCAATCTGCCCTCTTTGTATTTTCCTTCACCCTTTTTAGCACCATTATCGTATGTTGCAATAAATTTACCATTACCATTTTTTATAATCTGTTCACCATTTTCAAGCCACAAATTCATTAATAAAACTTCATCGTTTTCATATAGTAACTCTTGTTTAGGCTTACCACTTCTAAAATATTCTTTCCATAAACCTTGCTCCTTGCCATTTTTAACTTTCCCTTCTTTTTGTTTTAATCCGTTAGAAAACCAAGCTGTATAATCGCCTTCTGCCAAATTGTTTTTAAATATTCCTTCGTTTTCTTTTTGGCCATTTTCATAAAAATAAATCCAAGCGCCTTCTCTCTTTCCTTTCACATAACTTTCTATACTTTTTTGTTTGCCACTTTCATACCAGCCGGTCCAAACACTATCAGGCTTATCATCTTTAAAAAATGTTTCTTGAGCTACATTTCCATTGATATACCAGTATTTACAAAGACCACTCTTTTTTCCAAGTGAATATGTTTCCAACGACTTTAGCTTTTTTCCAGAATAATACGAAGTAAATTTCCCATTTTCTTTTCCTTCCAAAAAATTTCCTTCTCTCGCAATATCTCCATTTTCGAACCATGCAGTAAATTTTCCATCCTGCATTCCTCCTTTTATCTGTTGTTCGGATTTCTTTTTTGATTGAGCAACATCCCAATATTCGGTAGTAAACTGGGCAAAAGATATTTTAATGACTAAAAGAAAAAATAGTATTGAGATTTTTTTCATTGTATGTTTATTACACTGTTATAATTATAACAAGAAAAATTAAAAAAAACAAAAAACCGACTCAGGCGATTTGCATTTGACAATTTAATTAGATTCCAACACTTTAAAAAGTTCATCAAGCTTGGGAGTTAAGACAATTTCTGTCCTTCGATTTTTTTTACGTGCTTCTTGAGTTTTACCTCCATCAATCGGGAAATATTCGCCACGACCTGCAGCAGTTAAACGTTTTGGATTAATGGAACTATTTTTAGTTAATATTTTAACAATAGCGGTTGCGCGCATAGCACTTAAGTCCCAATTGTCCTTAATTTCACCTTTACCAACCATTGGCACATCATCAGTGTGACCTTCAACTAAAATATTTATTTCAACATTTTGTTCTAGCACCTTAGCTACTTTTTTTAGAGCTTCAACACCTTTATCTTCCACTATTGTTTTGCCTGAAGAAAACAATAAATTCTCTTCCATAGAAACATATACCTTCCCATTTTTCTGAGTAACCGTTAACCCTTTACCCTCAAAACCATATAATGCATCCGACATTTTTTTCTTCAATTCGTTCGTTGCATCATCTTTCTTTTTCAAAATACTTTCTAATTCAGCCACACGAATTTCACGTTTTTTCAATTCAGCAGTCAAGTCATCTAAATTTTTCTTTTGTGCATTCAGCTGATTTTCCAGCAACTTTAACTCATCTTGTTTTTGTAAAAGCTGTTCTTGAGTTGTTTGCAACTGACCCGATATTTTTTTTGTATCTGCTACACTTCCTTCAATTAAACGGTTGTATTTTTCTAAAATTTGCTCGTTTATCTGGTTTAGCTTATCGTATTTTGAAACTGTATTTCTGTAATCTGTTCCAAAAGTTGCGGTATCCTTTTTTAGTTCTACAATTATTTTTTCTTCATCAGTAAGTTTTGATAACGCTTCGGTAAGCTTGGTGCTACAGTCAAGATTTGCTGTTTTTATTGCTGACAATTCTTTTTCACAATTTTCTCGTTTAAGTTGCTCTTCCTCTAACTTTCGTTGAGGTACGCAAGCAAATAATGAGCCCATAAATAACAATGCTATGAAGTAATAAAATCGAGTTTTCATAAGTAATTTATTTTTATATATTTTAACTAGACAATATTATTAATAATAGATGTATTTTAATTGCCTAAAGAACAAACGTTATACACAGCGAAATGTGCCCTATTGAATGGATTTGTTAATAATTAAATGTCAAAAAAGAAAAAAAAACCATTTTCCAATGAAAAATGGTTTTAGAAATTAGACCCTAGATATTAACTATTTTTCTACTACCTTTCTTCCTTAGGAGCAAAATAAACATGCGACAAATCTCTGTATTCCATAGCATTTGAAGGGAAATTTTTTACATTTGGTTGAACCAACCGATAAAATTCATCATAAAATATTGGCATAATAGCACCTTCATCAATTTGAACCTGATCAGCCTGAAGATATAAATCGAAACGCTTTTTATCATCAACCTCCTGCATTGCTGCTGAAAACAATGAATCGAACTTAGGGCTTTTGTAACGAACTTCGTTCAAATATGATTTATCTGATAATTTAGCAGGAACATGCTTACCATAAAGCAATGTTAAAAATGTTTCAGGATCAGGGTAATCAGCACTCCACTGAGCCCTAAAGAACAGAGATTTCCCGGTTTCCAAAGTTTCTAAATGTTCTGCAAAAGGCATAACACTAATATCGATGTCTATGCCTAAATTTTCTTTCAGCATTTTTTGAATTACTTCAGCAATTTGAATATTCCTATCTCCTCCTCCACTATTTATTTGAAGGGTTAACTTAGGAAAACCCTTTCCTGCAGGATATCCTGCAGCTGCCATATACTTATGTGCTTTTTCTACATCAAATTTATAACCTACTAATTTTTTAACATCATATGCTGCAAACGAAGGAGGAACAATACCATAATTTCCAGGCAAACCTTCCCCTTGTAAAGTGTATTTTACAATTTTTTCACGATCAATAGCATAATTAAAAGCTAAACGAACTTCTTTTTTAGAGAATATATCACTTTGGTGCTGAAAGCCATAATAAAAAGTACTTAATGCTGGTACAACCTGCATTTCAAAAGGAGGGTTGCCCTCTTTGGCTTGATCAAGTTCTCCTAAAATATCCGGAATCATTTCTGTTGGTAAACGAAACATCATATCTAAATTACCACGTTTAAATTCCAATAATTCAGATTTTTTTTCTTTCAAAAAAGTATACTTCAATGCATTTAAATATGGTAAATGATTTCCAAATTCATCTATATCCCAATAATTTGGATTACGCTCTAAAATAACGACCTCTCCTTCTTTAACAGTTTTTATTTGAAATGCACCAGTGCCAACACACTTTACGCGCATTTCAATTCCATATTTATCAAACGCTTCTTTGGGGTATAACCTACAGCCTGGCATAGTTAAAATATTTAAAAAACCGGCAAATGGATGTAATAAACTAATTTGTAGTGTATAATTATCAATAAGTTTAACCCCTGAAACGCCTACAGCTAAAGGATTTTTATCTATTGTGGATTGGTAATACTCATTTGCTCCAACAACTCTATCTTTAAACGAATCTCCAAAATGTTGATTCTCAGGACTCGAAGTACACAATTTTTGAAAACAATACATAAAATCATTTGCTGTTACTTCTCGACCTTCGGCATTTGGAAAACAAGGATCGTTGTGAAATTTAACACCTTTGCGAATATGAAAAGTCCATTGAGTAGCATCAGCATTTTTTTCCCATTTTTCTGCCAAACAAGGCAAAATAGTTAAATCGGCTTGAGATAATTTTACCAAACCTTCATAAATTTGATTTGTTATTCGAATAGAACTTACTTCAGTAGCATTCAAAGGAAATAAATTTCGAAAATCTTCAACCTCATTCATTCTAAAAACACCACCATAATAAACTCCGCCTTTAGCTTTTTGAAATTCCCCAGTTGTTTTATTACCACCTCCACAAGATGCCAAAAGACTAGCTGCAAATAAAAAGTAAATTACTTTTTTCATAGTCATTAATTCTAAATTTTAATCGTTTATTAATTATCGCAAATATATAGATTATATACAAAATTCATACGGAATAAAAATAATTCTAAATCCCAATTGATATATGCCAAAATCTAGTAAACAGAAGTTTAATAAGCCCTATTCTATTAAATTAAAAATCTAACTCTAATAAAACTGGACAATGGTCGGAATGTTTTGCTTCGGGCAATATTGCAGCGCGTATCATTTTTGATTCTAAATTATTACTTACTAAATTGTAATCGATACGCCAACCTAAATTTTTGCCTCGTGCTCCTGCCCTATAACTCCACCAACTATAATTGTGTGGCTCTTTATTAAAATGACGAAAACTATCAATAAAACCTTGCTGTTTCATAAATCCGTCAATCCATTCGCGCTCTTCAGGCAGAAAGCCACTTGAGTTTGCATTGCTTTTTGGATTATGTATATCGATTGGCTGATGGCAAATGTTATAATCGCCACAGATGATAAGCTTAGTACGTTCTGTCTTTAAATTTTTAATATATATTTCAAAATCAACTAACCATTGCATTTTAAACGCCTGGCGATCTTCGCCGCTACTTCCGCTTGGGTGATAAACACTTAAAACAGATATTTCACCATAATCGGCTCGGATAACTCGTCCTTCAAAATCATATTGTGGCATTCCACAACCATACTCTACATGGTCAGGTTTTATTTTTGTGAATATAGCAACACCGCTATAGCCTTTTTTTTGAGCTGGAAACCAATAATGGTGGTATCCAGCATTTTCAAAAATGTTAAGGTCTAGTTGCCCTGGCTCTGCTTTAAGTTCCTGAAAACATAATATATCAGGGTTAGATGCTTTTATCCAATCCATCAAGCCTTTGCTCATTGCTGAACGGATGCCATTTAAATTATAGGAAATAATTTTTGCCATTTTTTTGCGTATATATTTTGTGAAAACTAAATCTAGTCAAATACTATTTATTTATGCTATTTTGTGAAAGTATAAAATTAACACTTTCCAATTGAGAATTAGGGTTTCGATAAATAATTTTAAAATAGTACTTTTAAGTTTCCGAACTTATCTAAGCGATTTTTTACATACGTGAAAATTAAAATCCGAATAGTATTTTTTATATCGATTATAGCAGTAAGTAGCTCGTTTGCTCAATTTACCTGGAATAATACGCATATTAAATCATTTTCGTTAGAGAAGGATACCATCCATTTGGATTCCTTAAGTATTATTCCAAATTCAATTCAATTAAAATACAAAAATGGTGATTTCGTTGATACATCATTTTATAAAATAAATTATGCAGATGGGATTTTAGTTTTAAATCGAAAAATAATAATCGAAAAAAACATTAAACAAGATAGCATAGTGGCACGCTTTAAAACCTTTCCTTATTTATTTTCGGCCGAAACAAAACACAAAGACAGCAAACATATAAAGCCAGATTTATTTAGCAATAAAGACCCATTCAGTTATAACATAGAAGAAAAAAATGACAATATTTTTAAAACCGAAGGATTAAACAAAAGTGGAAGTATTTCACGAGGAATTTCGTTTGGTAATAACCAAGATATGACCGTAAACTCGAGCTTAAACCTACAGCTATCGGGTCATTTGAATAACAACATAGATATATTAATGGCTGCAACCGATAACAACATTCCCATTCAGCCTGAAGGTAATACACAACAATTACAGGAGTTTGATAAAGTTTTTATTCAGTTATCGAATGCTACTTCTAAACTTATTGCAGGAGATTTTCAGCTGATAAAGCCTACAAGTTACTTTATGACATTCAACAAAAAAGCACAAGGAATAGGGTTTTCGACGACACAAAAAACAAATGGTGATAACAAAGATCTAAAAAAACAAGGGATATATAAAACAACTTTAGATGTGGCTGTATCGCGTGGGAAGTTTGCTCGCAATCAAATACAGGGAATTGAAAATAATCAGGGGCCATATCGTTTACACGGTGCCGAAAATGAACCATTTATTATTGTTTTATCAGGAACAGAAAAAGTGTTTATTGATGGGAGAATTATGGAACGAGGGCAAGAGAATGATTATGTAATTAATTACAACACCTCCGAAATTATATTTACTGCCAAACAGCTCATCACAAAAGACAAACGTATTGTCGTTGAGTTTCAATATTCTGATAAAAATTACGCACGCTCTTTGGTGCATTTTGCAAACGATTACGAACAGAAGAAATTAAAAGTCCACTTGAATATTTACTCCGAGCAGGATAGCAAAAATCAGCCACTTCAACAAAATTTGTCGCCTGCACAAAAAAAATTATTAGCCGCCATTGGCGATACTTTATCGCTAGCTGTAACACCAAGTTTAGATAGTGTTGCTTTTACTAATAGTGAAGTGTTATATAAAAAAACAGATACACTTATTGGCACCCATTTATACAAAAACATATTTAAATATCGAGCCGATAGCGTTGCACATTTCCGTATTACATTTAGTAATGTGGGTCCCGGAAATGGTAATTACAATCAAATAGTATCGAGTGCAAATGGTAAAGTTTTTCAATGGGTAATGCCTGATTCCGTTACAAATAAACCACAAGGTAGTTACGAACCTATCATAAAACTCATAACTCCAAAACAAAAACAAATGTTTACTACGGGTATTGATTATGCTTTTTCACCAAACACAAAATTATCGGTTGAAGGAGCTATGAGTAAAAACGATATCAACACTTTTTCTTCAGCCAACAACAATGATGACAATGGTTATGGACTAAAAATAAATTTAGATAATACAAAAGATCTGCTCAATAAAAACATAACCGACACCTCAAAAAAACCGATAACAATTATTACAAATATAAATTACGAGTATGTACAAAAATACTTTTCGCCTATTGAGCGTTATCGTAGCATTGAGTTTGAGCGCGATTGGAATAGAGGAAATGTTGTTTCAACTCAAGACCAACATATTGTTGGAGCTTTAATTGGGTTAACACAAAAAGAAACAGGGACTGTTATCTATAAATTTAATGCTCTTTTAGAAGGAAGAGCATATAATGCAACCAAACAAAATGCAAGCATTAACCTAACAAAAAAGGGATTTAACATTGCATACAATGGAAGCTTATTAAATTCTGCAAGTATTACCAATAGTAACTTTTACAGACATGCTAGTAACGTATCAAAAAAAACTAGATGGTTTACAATAGGATTAAAAGATGAATTTGAAAAAAATAAATTTACAGTAAATAAAAAAGATTCGTTACTTATAAATAGTTATCAATTTTGGGAATGGCATACATACATTCAAAATGCAGATACTACAAAAACTCGTTATGGTATCAATTACAAACAACGCACAGACTATGCTATAAAAAATTTGATAACACATACATCGCTTAATAAATCGGCCTTTGCAGATAGCTATGGTGGGTTTTACGAATTACTTCAAAACCCAAATAATCAATTAAAAATAAATGTTGCATATCGCAGATTACAAATTATTGACACATTACTTACATTTCAAAAGCCCGACAATTCATTGGTTTCAAGACTCGAGTACAATGTAAAATTATGGAAAGGTGTTTTTTCATCAAATACTTTTTATGAAATTGGTTCGGGATTGGAAGTAAAAAAAGAATTTTCTTATATTGAAGTTGCTGCAGGACAAGGCGTTTACACCTGGAATGATTATAACAACAACAATATTAAAGAACTTAACGAATTTGAAATTGCGGCCTTTGCCGATCAGGCAAAATATATAAAAGTGTATACTCCCACAAGCGATTATGTAAAAACATATAGTAACCAGTTCAGCGAAAATATTATATTAAAACCAGCTGCTGTATGGGCTAATAAAGAGGGATTTAGAAAATTTATTTCCCGTTTTGCTAATCAATCTGCCTATCGGGTGGATAGAAAATCGATGGAAAATGATTTAACAAGGGCGTATAACCCGTTTTTATCCGAAACAAAAGACACTACCCTGATAACACTTAACTCTTCGTTTAGAAACACCCTGTTTATTAATCAACTCAGCGCAGTATTTGGACTAGATTTATCGTATCAAGATGTCCGAAATAAAATTTTATATATTAATGGTTTTGATACACGCGAAAACACTTTTAAAGAAGCTCATTTGAGATGGAATATAACACAACAGTTCAGTCAGACTATTTCATATAAGGATGGTCGCAAATCAAGTCAGTCGCAATATTTTGGAACACGTAACTATTCCATTTTATACTACGAAATAGAACCAAAATTCAGTTTTCAACCCAATACCACTTTTCGTATCTCAGTATCTTTTAAATATACCAACAAAAAAAATAAAGATGAGTTTGGAGGACAAAATGCTACCATACAAGACTTTGGTGGAGAAATAAAATACAATGTATTGAATAAAGGAAGTTTAAATGCAAAAGCAAACTATATTCATATTGCTTTTAACGGAAACAAAAATACTTCTTTATCTTTCGAAATGCTGGATGCCCTTCAAACTGGACAAAACTTAACTTGGGGATTAACCTACCAACGTAACCTATCAAATAATTTACAGTTGAGTATTACTTATGATGGTCGTAAATCAGAAACATCAAAAGCTATACACACAGGAGGAGTTCAAATAAGGGCATACTTTTAATTTTAAAAAAATTAATTCATAACACCATTATTGAATTAATTTTTTTCTGATTTCAGAAGTTTTATCAGCAATAAGCTTAAACTGCTCTTTTGATAATGCAGCAACTATTTTGTCAGTTGATAAAGGAATACTTTCGTATATTTTTTGTAATTCTTTTATGTTTGGCAAGTATTCATTAATGCCAGGATAATCTGCTTTATTAATCTCCAAAAGAGCAATCATATTATTTAAAGGTGTTTTTTGATCTGCAATTTTATTCATTATTGCCTGGTTATTTGTTGCCGAAGCAACCTGTAAAGCAATAGACAAGCCTTCTATCCAACCTCCAGCAACCATAAGTGCAGAAACACCTTTTTGACCGTTAGAGGCTAAATATGACTGTGCATTATTATAAGATTCCGAAATGATAGCTAGCAATGAATCCTTGTTACCCATATTTGCTTCAATACGTTCAGAAGTTGCGTCATTAAATGCATTGGTAATTCCCAAACCAGTAGCTAATTTATTTGTACATGATAAGTAAAGCAAAGACTCTTGCGTTTGATCGAACATACTGATAAAGCTTAAATCAGCACCATAAACACCTAAGTTTAGTGCTTTTGATTTAGCTGTTGAATATTTTGAAACATTATCAACACTATTTAAATAGTTTAAATTGTATTTTGCTCCTGATTTTTTTAACAAATCGGCGGTTTCTAAAGGAGTAGGTATTGCTGCAAATACTTTTTGAGCACTTGTATCTTTTTCAGCAGTAATAGTTGTTAGCGAATCAGAAGCCACAGCAGAATCCTTGTCATTATTTGATGAACCACATGAAAAAATAGTAAATAAGATTACTACACATGATACATATTTAACACCTATTTTAAAGTTCATAATTGTATTTTTTTATGTTAAAACATTCAAATATAGTAATTAATTCTGATTTTATTACAACGAATCAAATTCCAATAATAATGGTTTATCCCACCATTGTGGTTCTTTTAAGCCCAATCATTTCAATAGCTGTTCTTACAATACCTTCTATATCAAAACCACACTCTTTATGTAACTCTATTTGTTCGCCATGCTCTATATATCTATCTGGAATACCCAATCGTTTTACGGAACAACTATAGTTGTTATCTGCCATAAATTCAATTACTGCACTGCCCATACCCCCAATTATACAGCCATCTTCAATTGTAATTACGCGACTATGTTTTGCAAATACTTCATGCAGCAATTCTTCATCTATTGGTTTTACAAAACGCATATCATAATGAGCGGCTTTAACTCCCTTTTCTTCTAATTGTTTACACGCTTCAACAGCATAATTGCCTATATGTCCAATAGTTAAAAAAGCAATGTCGTCGCCATTTTGTATTCTTCGTCCTTTACCAATTATTATTTTCTGGAAGTGAGTTTTCCAGTTTGTCATAGTGCCATTACCACGTGGGTAACGAATAGAAAACGGAGCATTGGTTTCGGGCAACTGTGCGGTATACATTAAGTTCCGCAACTCTTCTTCATTCATTGGAGCCGAAACAATCATATTTGGGATACAACGAAAATAAGCTAAATCATAAGCTCCGTGATGTGTTGGGCCATCAGCACCAGCCAAACCTCCTCTGTCTAAACAAAACACAACAGGTAAATTTTGTAAGGCAACATCATGAATTACCTGATCGTAGGCACGTTGCATAAATGAGGAATAAATATTACAAAAAGGAATCAAGCCTTGAGTTGCCAAGCCTGCAGAAAATGTAACAGCGTGTTGCTCAGCAATACCAACATCAAAAGCTCGTGAAGGCATAGCTTTCATCATAATGTTCAACGAACTTCCGCTTGGCATAGCAGGAGTTATTCCCATTATTTTATCATTCTTTTCAGCTAATTCTACTATCGTATAACCAAATACATCTTGATATTTAGGTGGCTGAGGTTCTTTGGGAATAATTTTAATTATCTCGCCCGTATCTTTGTTAAACAAACCAGGCGCATGCCAAACCGTTTGATTTCCTTCTTCAGAAAATTTATACCCTTTACCTTTTTGTGTAAGGATGTGTAAAATTTTTGGACCAGGAATATCTTTTAAATCCTGTAATACTTTTGCTAATCGTTCTACATCATGCCCATCAACAGGTCCGAAATAACGGAACTTCAAGGATTCGAACATGTTACTCTGTTTGAGCAATGATGATTTTATTCCGTTTTCGATTTTAGAAACAATCTCTTGAGCATTTGGACCAAACTTACTTATTTTACCAAGTAAATTCCACACCTCATCTTTTACTCTGTTGTATGTATGAGATGTTGTAATATCTGTTAGGTATTCTTTTAGCGCACCAACATTAGGATCGATACTCATACAATTATCATTCAATACAACCAATAAATTAGAGTTTGCTGTACCTGCATGATTTAATGCTTCGAAAGCCTGTCCAGCTGTCATAGCACCATCACCAATTACGGCGATGTGCTGTCTATCTTTTTCGCCTTTGTATGCCGATGCAACTGCCATACCCAATGCTCCACCAATGGAAGTAGAAGAATGGCCAACGCCAAAAGTATCGTATTCGCTTTCTGATCGCTTCGGGAAACCGCTAATTCCTTTGTAAATACGGTTAGTAGCAAAAACTTTTCTTCTTCCGGTTAATATTTTATGCCCATATGCTTGATGCCCAACATCCCAAACCAACTGATCATAGGGAGTATTGAATACATAATGTAATGCCACAGTTAATTCTACCACGCCAAGGCTTGCGCCAAAGTGCCCACCTTTTACCGAAACTACGTCAATAATAAATTGACGAAGCTCATTACTAATTTGAGGAAGCTCCTCTAGCTTAAACTTTCTTAAATCGGCCGGATATTCAATTTGATCCAGTAGCTTGCCTGCTTTAAATTCCATTAATTTTTTTCGCAAATTAAATTAATAACAAATATAAAACAATTTATTAAAATTGCCTAGGTAGAATTAATGCAAACGGGGACAATCGTTTTTTGTTGTATCCGTGTTTGTCTTTTTATTTTTCAATGGGTATACGAAGCGAAAAATTACAAAAATAAGGTGAGTTCGATTTTAAAAACTACCTTTTGATTAGGGCATTTCATATTCTATTTAACTAAAGGTTTTAGAAAATATCCTTTAAGCAAAAACTCATAGGAATAAATGTTTAAATTAAACATTTACCTAATAACCTGTTTTTGCAGAACCAATATTTTCAATCGGATGCCAAGTAGTTTTTACCTCTTGGTCATCAAAAATCATATACGGGCTTTGTGCTTTATCGCTAGTTAAATCAAGGTTTTCGTATATATGAATTCGTTTCACATTTAGGGAAGCATTTTCTTTTATTAGTTTTTGCTCTGCTTTATTTTTACGATAATACGTTAATGCATTTACATCCATGTGTGACGAAAAGTGAGAATGTAACTCATCACTTTTTCCTGTAATAATATTTACTACACCGCCTGGCAAATCCGACGTATTAAGTACTTCAGCAAATGACACAGCACATAATGGTTTACTTTCCGACGCAAGCACAACACATGCATTACCGCCAGAAATAACAGGAGCAATGGCTGTTACCAAACCTAATAAAGAACTTTCTTCGGGAGCAATTATGGCCACAACACCAGTTGGTTCGGGAACAGAAAAGTTAAAATGCGATGATGCAACAGGATTTACCGAACTAAAAAGTGCCTGGTATTTATCGCACCATCCGGCATAATAAACTAAACGATCAATAGATAAATTAACTTCTTCTTGCGCTAATTTTATTGTTGACCCTTGTATTATAAGTTCGAGAATAAATTGCTCTTTTCGACCTTCTAGCATTTCGGCAATGCGGTATAAAATCTGGCTTCGGTTGAATGCAGAACGCGCACTCCAACCACCAAAAGCTGCACGAGCAGCTACTACAGCGTTTCTAAAATCTTTGCGAGAGGATAAACAAATGTTTGCAATCACTTCGCCTTGTTTATTATTTAAAGGATAACATCTTCCTGATTCTGTTCTTGGGAATTGTCCACCAATAAATATTTTATATGTTTTTTGAATTTCCAATCGTGCTACCATTTTATATTTTTATAAAGCATTTTTAACGTTTGGGGCTAGAAAAATGTGCGGAATAAATACTTCCGAACTGTCTAACCGCACTGCAATTTATTAATAA
The DNA here is from genome assembly GCA_947380175.1 of Bacteroidota bacterium. Taxonomy (GTDB): domain Bacteria; phylum Bacteroidota; class Bacteroidia; order 2-12-FULL-35-15; family 2-12-FULL-35-15; genus 2-12-FULL-35-15. The sequence goes on from CANCPZ010000020.1 coordinate 23,663, forward strand.
TTCCGAAGTTCATCGCAAGCGCCAACACATTTTTCTACCGCTGAGAATTTGCGCTTGCAACTTGCAGTTACCTCCGCATTTTTTTTAGCCCGTGTTATGGGCTGGGCTTTATTTCGTGTCTTTCGTCATTTTAAGTTTATAAATTCTTCCGTGTTCTGTCGAGCATATTTTTCAATTAATTCCATTGTCTTGTCGTGAATTTTATAATAGTGTTCGTCAAATTTTTCAAATTCTTTCAAGTCGTTGTAAAGCGGTCCCCAGTCGTCTCTTTCACGTTGTAAATTAAACTTGTCTTTATTCGCTATATATTCTTGGTCGGCTTTTGCAACAAGGTCTATAAGTTCTTTGTCGCCAATGAGTTTAAGTCCGTCCATAATTGGTGGCAAATATTGTCTATTCCCATTCCAATAAAATTGAATAAAACCACCGTTTGTTACTTCTGCGTCAAGATACCAGAAAAAGTATAATGCTTTTTGTCCTGGAGAAAGTCGTTTCGATAATAATTTTTCTTTTTCCTTGTCGGGTGCGATATTCATAGGTTCTAAAATTGCCCAGCCAAAGTCCCAAGAATGTAAAGTGTCGAACGATGATTTATTAAAGTCAGGTCGTAAGTGATTGCTTTTGTCAAATGTGTTATAAAGTTCTACTGAT
>CANCPZ010000021.1 GCA_947380175.1 Bacteroidota bacterium
AACCCTAACAATTATTAGTTTTATTATGCCTTTCAACAATATGACATTAATCATAGTGAGCACGAAACGAGAATTTTATTTTTGTATTAATTTTTGCAATACAATATTTTTAAAAAACTTTATATAAAAATGGTTCAATCTCCAATACATACATTTCATATACCTGTTATGGGTTTGTGCTACACCATAGACACCCCTATAAAAATAGGTCGTTTCGGAATTTCATCGGTTGTTTCAATTATTGAAGATGAACTTGTAGAAAAAATGAGAGCACATTATTATAAAGAAAATGGCGAAAATTATATTGCAATTTCTAAAAACGAAGATAACTACAGAGCCGAGCGGATTAAAGACTATTTAAATTTAATGAAACGGATTTTAGATAAACAAGTTGCCGAATTAAAAGAACTTCCATTCGAAAAAGATTCTGAAATTGTAAAATATTTTGAACTACTTCCGAAGGAATCTCGTTTAAAAATGAGGTATGAAGAAATGTTGAAAGAAAAAAACGAAAGCCTAAAAATAGAATTACAAACACAACTGCGTAAACAAATAATTCCCGGCAAAATTGATGTAAATATTATGTCTAAGTTGGATAGGAATACGTATTCGAAAACAGGAGAAGAATTGCCTTTAGGCTTTTCAGACGCACTCTCTGCACTAAGAGGTTTCGCAGAAAGCGAATTGGATTCATCAATGATTTTTTCTGCAGGATATAACCCTCGTTTGTATGGATACGTAGAAAACTTCCCGGATTTTTTTCCTACCCAAAATGGGTATTTAAAAAAGAAAATAGTTTTAAAAGTAAGTGATTTTAGATCAGCACTTATTCAAGGAAAAATACTTGCCAAAAAAGGTATTTGGATTTCAGAATTCAGAATTGAGTCGGGATTAAACTGTGGAGGGCATGCATTTCCAACAGAAGGTTATTTACTTGGGCCGATTTTAGAAGAGTTTAAAATAAAAAAATACACCTTACTAAATGAACTCGCAGATATATGTAATACTGTTTGGCTTGAAAAAGGAATGATTGAAAACCCTTTAGCATTGAATTTAATTATTTCAGCTCAAGGAGGAATTGGCACATCGAATGAGGATAAATTTTTACGTGAACATTATCAACTATCAACAACAGGTTGGGGAAGCCCTTTTTTAATGGTTCCAGAAGCAACAAGTGTTGATAAAGAAACATTAGAAAAATTAATTACGGCCAAACAAGAAGATTACTATATGAGTTATGCTTCTCCGTTAGGAATTCCATTTAATAATTTCAGAAAAAGTTCTTCAGAAATACAACGAAAAAATCGGATTGAAAAAGGAAGGCCTGGCAGTCCTTGTTATAAAAAATTTTTAGCATCTGATACAGAATTTACAGAAACACCAATTTGCACAGCATCACGAGAGTATCAATCATTAAAAATAAAACAACTACAAAAAAAAGATATTTCAGCTGACGTATTTAATAATGAGTACAATAAAATTATTGAAAAAGATTGTTTGTGTGAAGGATTAGGAGCTGGGATTTTAATTAAAAACAGTTTACCATTATCTCACAAATTAACAGCTGTGGCAATTTGCCCTGGGCCAAACCTTGCATACTTTTCAAAAACAAATACGTTACGTGAAATGGTCGACCATATTTATGGACGTACCAATGTTTTAAACTCCTTAAACCGACCTAATATTTTTATCAATGAACTTAATTTGTATGTTGATTATTTAAAAAAGGAAATTTTAAATTGCTCCAATAGTATTTCTGTTAACCAAACAAGGTACTTGCAAAAATTTAAAAATAATTTAATTGAAGGTATTAATTATTATAAAAATTTAATTCCTTCTTTAAAAATGGAAACAGAAAAATATTTAAAAATAATGAAAGATGAATTAACATCTATTGAAACGTTATTAATGAATTTAGTTATCCCTGAAGTGCTTTTAAAACCATAAATAATAATGAAAAGATTAATTCAAATCTATTTATCCTTTGGCGAAATTTTGTTTTATAATTTTTATTATTAAACGAATAACCTAAAAATATTTTTAAAAAACCTTCTGCGTAACCCTTTAAAAATTAAAAGAAAACCAATTTTTAATAACAAGTTAAGTTTCCGTTATTTCAATCCAAGGTCATTTTATTGAAACTCTAATTATCTTCTAAAATAGTATCTGTTATATTTTTTATACCATTTAAAAACAATTGCAATCAAAATTAATTGCCATTTTATTTCACTCAGCTGATATAAATCATAATTAAATTGATATGATATTTTAAACTTCGCGAGAAACAAATACTCAGTAGATATGCTAAATAAAAAAGTTCAGCTAATGTCCCCTGCAGGTTCATTCGAATCGTTAATGGCTGGCATAAAAGCTGGTGCAAACGCTGTATATTTTGGAATAGAACAATTAAATATGCGCTCAAGGTCAAGTAATAATTTTACTATTGATGATCTTTCAAAAATAGCTAACATCTGTAAAAGCTACAACGTAAAAAGTTACTTAACACTAAACACGATTGTTTACGACCACGATATTACTTTAATGAAAAAAATTGTTGATGCTGCAAAATCAAACAACATTGATGCAATAATTGCTGCAGATTATGCTGTACTTAATTACGCAAAAAAAATAGGTCAAAAAATACATATTTCTACCCAGGCAAATATTTCCAATATTGATAGTATTGAATTTTTTTCAGCTTATGCCGATGTAATCGTTTTAGCAAGAGAACTAAGCTTAATGCAAGTTGCATCTATTACAAAAGAAATTAAACGAAGAAGTATTGTAGGTCCATCAGGTAATTTAGTACAAGTCGAAATTTTTATCCATGGGGCTTTATGTATGGCTGTTTCGGGTAAATGTTATTTGAGTTTACATTCAAATTTTGCTTCTGCAAATAGAGGGGCATGCATTCAAAATTGCAGAAAAAATTATGTTGTAACAGACAAAGAAAATGGAGTAGAATTTGAAATCGAAAATGAATACATCATGTCGGCCAAAGATTTATGCACGATCGAATTTTTAGACAAAATAATTGATGCGGGTGTAGCTGTATTAAAAATTGAAGGAAGAGGAAGGAGCGCTGATTATGTTAATATAGTTGTTAAATGTTACAGAGAGGCCATTGATTCATATTACGACAACACCTATTACAAAGAAAAAATAGAGCATTGGAAAATACAATTAGCAACTGTTTTTAATCGTGGATTTTGGGATGGGTATTATTTAGGAAGAACAATGGGAGAGTGGAATAATGAATACGGATCAAAGGCTACAAAAAGAAAAATATATATATCAAAAGCTGTAAAATATTTTAAAGATGTGCGTGTTGGAGAATTTATTATGGAGTCGGGATCGTTAACGATAGGTGATGAAGTATTAATAACAGGACCATCAACAGGTGTATTGCAATTTAACATTGAAGAAATCCGTTTAGATGGATATCCAATTCTTAAGGCAAACAAAGGTGATACATTTTCATTACTTGTAAAAGACCGAATTCGCCCCTCAGATAAATTATACAAATTAGTAGATGCTTGATGGTTCGAATAACACAACAACGAATAAAATGTATAGGATGTAATGCCTGTGTTGAAGCTGCAAATTACAGATGGCGTATGTCGCGAAGAGATGGAAAATGCACCTTAATTGGGTCTAAAGAAAAAAAAGGTTTCTATACAATGTTAGTTGGTAATGATGAGTATGCTGACACAATAATGGCTTCAAAAAATTGCCCCGTAAATATTATAAAAATAGAACTGATAAAATGAATCAACAAATAGAGGAGCAAAAAAACAGTATCGATAGCTCAATAGATTTATTTATTAAATCACAAACGGCTTTAACTATCGCAACATCTGAAAACAATATTCCGTATTGCGCTACCTGTTTTTATTCCTTTTTAGAAAATCAAGAATCGTTCGTTTTTAAATCTAATAGAGAAACACAACATATTCATGAAGGCATACACAATAAATATGTTGCAGGAACTATAGTGCCCGAAAAAAGTAAAATCGGCGAAATAAAAGGCGTTCAGTTTAATGGGATTTTTATTGAACCGTCGGGTAATTTATTAAACGAAGCAAAAAATTCATATTATAAAAAATACCCTTTAGCTATAGATTTTAAAGGGGACTTCTGGATTATTCAATTAACTAATTTAAAATTTACGGATAACACGTTGGGGTTTGGAAAAAAGATAAAGTGGAAAAAAATAATTATACCTCCATTTTAAAAATTAACAATAATACTTTTAAAAATATTATAAGAAATCAATAGTAATTTATAAAATATAACACATGGAAGATTTTAAAACAATCATAGAACCATTTAGAATTAAAATGGTTGAACAAATACAAGTAAGCACAAAAGAGCAAAGAAAACAATATTTAAAAGATGCGCATTACAATACATTTCTTTTAGATTCAGAAAAAGTAATGATTGACTTTTTAACTGACAGTGGAACATCGGCAATGAGCGCAAACCAATGGGCTGGAATTATGCAAGGTGATGAATCGTATGCTGGTGCAAGTAGTTGGCATAAAATGCGAAAGGCTGTTTACGATTTAACGGGGCACGAATTTATGTTGCCAACACATCAAGGCAGAGCTGCTGAACGCATTTTATATGGTTATTTAGGTGGAGTGGGCAAAACATTTATTAGCAACACGCATTTTGATACTACACGCGCAAACATCGAGTTTTCGGGTGCTGAGGCAATTGACATACCAATTGAAGAAGGAAAATTGCCAGAACTTTACCACCCTTTTAAAGGCAATATAGATTTGTTATTATTAGAAAAAACAATCCTTGAAAAAGGGGCTGAAAATGTTGCAGGAGTAATTTTAACGGTAACAAATAATAGTGGCGGTGGGCAACCCGTTAGCATGGAAAATGCAAAAGGAGTTGCGGCAATTTGTAAAAAATACCATGTAAAATATTTCCTTGATTGTTGCCGTATAGCCGAAAATGCATATTTTATAAAGCATAGAGAGGCTGGGTATGAAAACAAAACATATAAAGAAATTGCGCAAGAATTATTTTCGTTAACAGACGGATCTATTATGAGTGCAAAAAAAGATGCACTTGTAAATATGGGCGGATTTTTAACATTAAAAGATGAAACGATTGCTATAGCATGTAAAAATTTACTAATAATTACAGAAGGCTTTTCAACTTATGGTGGTCTATCTGGTCGTGATATGGAAGCAATTGCAATTGGATTAAAAGAAGTTTTTGAATCCGATTATTTACATTACAGAATTAGAAGTACGGCGTTTTTAGGCGAAAAATTGCGTGCTATGGGTGTGCCTTTAATGTGGCCCATTGGTGGACATGCTGTTTATATTGATGCAAAAGCATTGTATAATCAAATACCAGTTAACGAATATCCTGGACAAGCATTGGTTTGTGAGTTGTATGTAACTGGTGGCATACGTTCCTGTGAAATAGGCTCGGTAATGTTTGGTAAATACGATGAAAACAAAAACCTAATACCAGCCTCTATGGAGTTGGTTAGACTAGCAATTCCACGAAGAGTTTACACACAAAGTCATATTGAATATGTAATTGAAGTTTTCGAAAAAATTATGCAAAACAAGGATGTTGTTAAAGGGATAAAAATCATTGAAGAGCCTGCTTTTTTGAGGCACTTCACGAGTAAATTCCAACAATTATAACATTCCAAAAACATGTTTGGTATACATTTTAATTCATTTGAATTTAAAAATTATTTTGTACAACGCATTGGTAAAAGCACTATAATATGGCGTATGATAGAGTTTTTACAAGGCATTTCATATATTTTAAATTATTTTTTGTTTTATAAATTTCCACTTTTAAAAAAGAAAACTTCTATTACCGAAATAAACATAGAGTTTGTTAGCTATTGCAATCTTCGTTGTAAACTTTGTTCTCTGGATCATACTAAAACAAAAATTAGGATAAGCCCTGCTATATTAAAACATTTTTTTGAAAATTTATTAAGCGACAAACGATTCAGAAGTGTAAAGACAATTCACCTTTACAATGCCGGTGAAGTATTATTGCATCCTAAACTTAAAGAAATGTTGGATATAATAAAACACTATAAACAACAAGCAGCTGAGCAAGGCATCCATTTTCCATTGATAGCATTACTTACAAATGCAACCATTTTAGATGATGAAAATTCAAAAATTTTAATTGAATCAAGCGTGCTAGATCATATCCGTTTTAGTATGGATGGTGGTAACAAAGAAAAGTTTGAAGAAATGCGAGAACGTGCAAAATGGGATAGCTTTGTAAAAAACGTGAGCCATTTTTGTGCTTTAAACAAACTATCACAAAAACCTATTCAAACAGGAATTATAACTCTTGTTGAATATAAAAACAAACTCGATACCGAATGGATGAGTGAAGAGTTTAAATTTTTACTTCATACTGTTGATGGTTACGAATTACGCTATGCACATAATTGGGGCGGAGATGTTGAAATAGAAGAGTTGAAAAACAAAAAAGGGTACAAAGTAGGTTGCAGCTTACTGATGCATCAACTGGTTTTATTGCCCAATGGAGACATAACGGTTTGTTGTGCTGATTTAAATTCGAAAGGAGTTATTGGAAATATAACTAGAGAAACATTATTTGAAATTTATATGAAACCTCAACGACTCGAAATGTTGAATAATTTTATTAAAGGACAAAAGAAAAAAATTGATTTGTGTAAAAATTGTGAAACTTTTTAACTAAAAAAATGGTGGAATTTTTTAAATACCTTAGCTTTGGATTGTTATGGCTTTCAGCTTGCCTTTGGATAATCTATATTATTAAATCAAAAAAAATACAAGCCAATTTTGAATGGGGTTTAAAACTTATCCTTTTCTCTTTTTTGATTGGTGCAGGATTTCTGATTTTTATTTTATTTACCTCTATGTAATTTTTTTTGGTAAATAAAAATTTCAAACAAGAGCAATCTATTGAATAAAAGACTTTATAATAAATATTTGAAAAAAAGGATAACAAATCAGAATATAAAAAGGTAAATATTCAAAAATAAAGCTGCTGTTTTGACTTTATTTTTGAATATATTTTGTTGTTTTATTTTTCTATTTTAGTTAATTTTTCATACACAATTTCCTTTTTACTTCCATCCGAATATTCAACAACAGCAGTATTTTGATTTGTTCCGATTATAGTACCTTCAATTAATTTCCCAAGTGGATTTTTGAAAGTAACTTTATCGCCTGTTTTAAATTCAATAGTTGCGTTAACTGTTTTTTTAACACTCTTTTCTACCTTTTCGCCTGCTTTTTCTGCAACAGGTGTGCCCCACACATCACCTATGACTCTTATTTTTCTTCCGCTTGCATTAATCGAAATAACTATATTTTTCATGAATTCACCAGTAGGATATTTAGCCACCGACCTATCAATAGCAGTTTCTAATGCTTCACCTTTTTTAACTTTCCCTTTACCCATTACTCCTTTGTCAAGTAGCACATACTCTGTTTTACTATCCATGTTTCTTGTTGATACAATTACTAATCTACCTATTTTATGATAGCAACTTGCAAGAGTAAATAAGGATAATGTAATCATTGTTGTTTTGATAATCTTTTTCATAATTATTTGTTTTTAAAGTTATACGCAAATATATCAAAATAAGACAAATATGACCTAATTTATTTTGGTTTTATATTGGATTATTGACGAATGGAAAAGGATGTAAGGGCATTCGGAAAAAATTTAAGACTGATTAGAAAAGAAAAAGGTATTACTCAGGAGCAATTAGCTTTTGACGTAGGTGTGGAACTGAGGCAAATTGGTCGAATCGAAAGAGGGGAGATAAATACAGGTATAAATAGTGTATTTAAAATTGCGAAAGTGTTGGGAGTTGAACCGAAAGAATTATTTGATTTTTAGGTAATTTTGAAAATTCAATTAGAATAAAAAACTTTAACAACAAGAAGAATGAATCCTAAGGTTGATTTTTATTTTAATAACGCCAAAAAGTGGCAGAACGAATTGAATAAATTGAGATTGATTATTCTTGACTGCTCACTAAGCGAAGAATTAAAATGGGGTGTTCCTTGTTATACATTTCAGCAAAAAAACATAGTTATAATTCATGCGTTTAAAGAATACTGTGCCATTTTGTTTGTTAAAGGCGCTTTATTAAAAGATGCCAAACGTATCTTAATCCAACAAACGGAGAATGTACAGGCTGGTCGGCAAATTAGGTTTACCCATGTTGGTGAAATAGTAGAAATAGAACCCATGCTAAAAACCTATATTTATGAAGCCATAGAAGTGGAAAAGGCTGGTTTAAAAGTCGATTTTAAAAAGAATACAGAACTACTATTTCCTGAAGAATTTCAACAAAAATTAGATGAAAGCCCTGCATTAAAAACAGCTTTTAATACATTAACTCCAGGACGACAAAGGGCATACAATCTTTATTTCTCTTCGCCCAAACAATCGAAAACTCGAATATTAAGAGTTGAAAAATGTTTACAGCAAATTCTAAATGGAAAAGGATTAAATGATTAGTTAAAGGGATATTAAAAAAAATCTCCAACAAATTAATTCGTTGGAGATTTTTTGTTTAAATATTAATGGGTTAGTTTCCAAATTCACTCATAAATTTTATTCGCATAAGTCTAATTTCATCTTCACCATACTCATCTTCACCTAATTCTTTTAAAGCAGCTTCAACCGAATCACTATCCGATTCTTTAAAATAATCTAACGCCTCTTGCTGTTTATCTTCATCCAAATAATCGTTTATGCAATAAGCAATATTAACTTTAGTTCCCGAATGAACAATGCTTTCAATTTCAGAAATCAACTCCGAAACAGACAAGCCTTTTGCGCTTGCAACATCCTCTAGAGGAAGCTTACGATCAATACTTTGAATGATATATACTTTTAATCCCGATTTGTTGACAATGGATTTTACAACCATATCTAATGGTCGTTCAATTTCATTGTCTTCTACATATTTCGAAATTAAGTCAAGAAAAGGCTTGCCAAATTTTTGCGCTTTGCCTTGTCCAACTCCAGTAATGTTAACCAACTCATCCATTTTAATTGGATATTGAATTGCCATTTCTTCCAAAGACAATTCTTGGAATATTACATAAGGAGGTAGTTTTAATTTATGTGCCGTTTGTTTTAACAGATCTTTTAATGCAGCAAATAATGCTTCATCGGCACCCGATCCTCCTTTACCTCCGCCGCCACCGCCAGAATCTTCATCATCTGATTCAGTTCCTTCATAATCATGATCTTTTGTAACCATAATTGAAACGGGGTTATCTAAAAACTTTTCTCCTTCGGGAGTAACTTTTAATAGCCCGTAATTTTCTACATCTTTAGATAACAAGCCAGATACAAATGCTTGACGAATAATGGCATTCCAATATTTTTCATTTTTATCATCCTCCGCACCTTTACCAAAACATTCTAATTCGTTGTGTTTGTAAGCCTTTGTAGTGGATGTGGTTGTACCTAATAAAATATTGATTATATCTTTTGTTTTAAACTTTTCTTTAACATCGGTAATGGCTTCAATAGCAAGGGATACATCATCCATACCTTCGAATTTTTGTTTTGGATTGCGACAGTTGTCGCACATTCCATTACAATTTTCTTCATTAAATTCTTCACCAAAATAGTGTAACAAAAATTGTCTGCGACAGCTCGATGTTTCAGCATAGGAAACTGTTTCATGTAAAAGTTGTTTACCAATTTCTTGCTCAGCAACAGGTTTACCTTTCATGAATTTTTCGAGCTTGGTAATATCATCCAAACTATAAAAGGTAACACAATTACCTTCTCCCCCATCACGTCCACCACGACCTGTTTCTTGATAATACCCTTCTAAGGATTTTGGAATATCATGGTGAATTACAAAACGAACATCTGGTTTATCGATGCCCATTCCAAAAGCAATTGTAGCAACAATTACATCAATATCTTCCATCAAAAACGCATCTTGAGTTTTTGCGCGCTCTTTTGCTTCCAATCCTGCATGATAAGGCAATGCTTTGATACCATTTACTTGTAAGGTTTGCGCCAACTCCTCCACTTTTTTACGACTCAAACAATAAATGATTCCCGATTTTCCAGATTGCCCTTTTACATATTTTATAATTTCTTTAATAACATCCGTTTTAGGACGAACATCATAATAAAGGTTAGGTCGATTAAAAGATGATTTATACAGATTAGCGCTTGTCATGCCAAGGTTTTTCTGAATATCTTGTTGCACCTTTGGTGTTGCAGTTGCTGTTAATGCAATGATTGGCACTTTACCAATTTGTTCAATTATTGGTCTTAATCTGCGGTATTCTGGCCTAAAATCGTGTCCCCATTCCGATATACAATGCGCTTCATCAATTGCAAAAAAAGAAATTTTTATTTCATTAAAAAAAGCAATGTTGTCTTCCTTTGTTAAACTTTCTGGTGCTACATATAAAAGTTTTGTTTTACCATCAGTAATATCTTTTTTAACTTTAGTAATTTCAGTTTTTGATAACGAGGAATTTAAAAAGTGAGCAATCCCTTCTTCATTACCAAAGTTACGCAATGCATCCACCTGATTTTTCATCAATGCAATAAGTGGAGAAATAATAATAGCGGTACCCTCGCTTACCAAAGCAGGTAATTGATAGCACAATGATTTACCTCCACCAGTTGGCATAATAACAAAAGTATCCTTCCCTTCTAGCAAGCTTGCTATTATTGCCTCCTGCTGTCCTTTAAAATTTTTGAATCCAAAATATTTTAGTAGGCAGTCGTTCAGTGATGTATCTACTTCAAGCATTGTTTTAATAGGTTTAATAATTTAAATTTATATATTAGTGTGTAATGTATATCAAAGAAAAAGGTAATTTTAAGCACAGAAAATTAAAATTAAAAGATTGAAGCATTATAATGTAAATATATAATAATAGTTTGTTTTAAACACAAACGTATCTATACTTTATTTTAAATAATCTACAAAGTGAATAAAACCATCGATAAAATAATTGAACTCGCAAAAAGCACCTTAAATATAGAGGCTGATTCGGTTCGTAATTTGCAAAATCACATCAATGATGATTTTGTTGCTTGCGTAAAACTAATTTATGAATCAAAAGGAAGGGTTGTAATTACTGGAGTTGGAAAAAGTGCAATCATTGCCCAAAAGATTGTTTCCACTATGAATTCTACCGGAACCCCTTCCATCTTTATGCATGCAGCAGATGCTATTCATGGCGATTTAGGGACATTACAAAACGATGATATTGTTATTTGTATTTCAAAAAGTGGAAATACTCCTGAAATTAAAGTGTTAGCACCTCTTTTAAAAGTAGGTGGCAATAAATTAATTGCATTGGTTGGCAATGTTGATTCATTTTTGGCGCAACAATCCGATTATATTTTAAATTGTACTGTCGAAAAAGAAGCTTGTCCAAACAACCTTGCACCTACATCAAGTACCACAGCGCAGCTTGCCATGGGCGATGCACTAGCAGTTTGTTTACTTGACTACAGAGGCTTTTCAAGTAAAGATTTTGCTAAATATCACCCAGGAGGGACATTGGGAAAAAAATTATACTTGAAGGTTTCTGATATTTCTTTTCAAAACCAGCTGCCTCAAGTAAAGCCCAATGATTCTTTAAAATCAGTTATTTTGGAAATATCTTCTAAACGTTTAGGGGCAACGGCTGTTATAGACAACAATAAACTTGTAGGTGTTATTACTGATGGAGATTTAAGAAGAATGCTCGAAAAGGTTGATTCCATTGCCGATTTAAAAGCATCAGACATAATGAATAAAAACCCAAAAAATATTGAAGCCGAAGAATTAGCAATTAACGCATTGCAGGTATTAGAAAAAAACAATATAACTCAATTAATAGTTACTGAAAATGGAAATTACAAAGGTTTTGTTCATTTACATGATTTATTAAAAGAAGGTATACTATAATGCTATTGCTGATTTAAAAAATTGCAACCTTTTAAATAAAAGAATTTCCCGTCAATATTTAAATATTGATGGGGTTTCTTTTTAAAATTACTTGAATTGAAATTCTATTAACTTTGAGACTTCAAAAATGGGACTGTTCGGACTTTTAAAAAATAAAACTAATTCACATGGCGAAATGTCATTTTGGTCTCACATTGATGCTTTGCGTGGCCATTTGTTTAGATCCGTTTTAGTTGTTGTATTAATTGCTATTGTTACATTTTTCTTTCCGGAAATTTTATTTGACAAAATTATTTTAGGGCCTAGCCATAATGACTTTATTACTTATCGAGCATTTTGTAAATTAGGGTATTGGGTACATGTACATTTTCCTAATATTATGGAAAATGCTAACGCACTTTGTTTTGGACATTACACCTTCCACATGCAAAGCTTGGGCTTAGCCGATCAATTTACATCGCAAATGTGGGTTGCTTTTGTTGCTGGATTAATAATCGGTTCACCTTATGTTTTATGGGAAATTTGGCGTTTTATAAAACCTGCTTTAAAAGACAAAGAGAAAAAAGCATCAACTACGTTTATTGTTGCCGCAAGTTTTTTATTTATTTCGGGAGTACTTTTTAGCTATTTTATTATTGTTCCACTTATGATTAATTTTTTAGGTAATTATCAAGTGAGCGCAGTGGTAGAAAATAATTTCACATTAGATTCCTACATTTCAACTATTACAACTGTTACGATTGCTGCCGGATTAATTTTTGAATTACCGGTGTTAGTATATTTTTTAACACATTTTGGATTACTTACACCACAGTTTATGCGCAAATACCGTAAACATGCGATTGTAGTTATATTGGTAGTTGCTGGTGTAATCACTCCCGGACCAGATGTAACATCTCAAATGCTAGTAGCATTCCCCTTGTATTTTTTGTACGAAGCAAGTATATTTGTTTCTTACTACGTAATTAAGAAAAAAGCGAAACAACAATTGTAAGTAGTTGTTTAATAAATTATTTTCCAAAATAAATAGTTAAAAATGAGCCAAAAAGTTCAGGAGTTTAATGAATATCGCGCAAAGATGAATGATAAAATTTTATCTGCTGATAACATTGTTTTAAAACGCCTTTTTAATTTAGACACCAATACTTATGCCGAAGGAGCATTACCGGTTAAAACAAAAGAAATGTTAGGCTTGGTAGCTTCAATGGTTTTGCGTTGTGATGATTGTGTAAAATATCATCTTGAAAAATGTAAAGAAGAAAATGTAAGCTCAGCGGAAATTTTTGAAGTTTTTGCTGTAGCAAATATTGTTGGTGGAACCATTGTAATTCCTCATACACGAAGAGCTGTTGAATTTTGGGAGGAATTACATAAATAATATTACGCATAATATTATAACTAATTTATTAAAATGCTTTTATTAAAAAAAACAACATCTCATTTCTTTTCTTTTATAACACTATCATTTTTGTTATTGTTTAGTTTACCATCCATTGGTTTTGCTCAAACAACTAAAATTAGTGGGAAAATTGTTGATGCACAAACACGCGAACCTTTGCCGTTTGTGAATGTGATAATTAAAAATTCGAAAACGGGTGCTACAAGCGATGTGGAAGGTAACTACTCGTTTATTTTAAATGGCAAATGTGATTCATTAATTATCTCCTATGTTGGCTATAATAGAGTTATTCGACCTATTAAATGCGGTATTGCTCAAGAAATAAATATTGGCTTAACTCAAGGTGTTGAATTAATTACGATAGAAATTCATCCGGGTGAAAATCCTGCTCACCGAATTTTAAGAAAAATAATTGCTCATAAAGATAAAAATGATCGCGAAAAATTAGATGCTTACGAGTATAAAGTTTACAATAAAGTCGAATTTGATTTAAACAATATTAATTCAGCTACCCGAAAACTGTTAAAGCCATTCTCCTTTGTTTTTGATAACATAGATAGCACTAATGCAAAGGAAAAACCATATCTACCAGTTTTTATGACAGAGGCTTTATCTGATTTTTATTACCGTAAAAATCCTAGAACAAGAAATGAAACAGTAAAGGCTAGTAAAGTAGCAGGTATTAAAAACGCGAGTGTATCTCAGTTCATGGGCGACATGTACCAAAATGTAAATATTTATGATAATACGATTTTAGTTTTAGGCAAAAACTTTATTAGCCCGATTTCAGATAACGCCTTATTGTTTTACAAATTTTATTTAATCGATAGTATGGTGATTGATGGCCACAAATGTTATCAATTACAATTTAAACCAAAACGAAAACAAGAACTTACATTTACAGGCAACCTTTGGGCGGCAGATACAACTTTTGGCATTAAACAAATTGAAATGAGTATTGCCGATGACGCCAATATTAATTTTATTAATTCTACATCAGTTGTTCAAACATATACCCAAGTAGATAGTGTATGGATGATGCAGCGAGAAAGACTGGTGATTGATTTTAATCCTTTCCCAATAGATCAGAAGAAACAAACAGTAATGGGTATTTATGGTCGAAAAACCGCATCTTATGATAGTTTTAAAATTAATACGCCACATGAAAATAATTTTTATTCACTTACCGAAAACTTGAAAGTGGCTGATGATGCATTTGATAAAACCGACCAGTTTTGGAATGAAAACAGGCTAGACACCTTATCAAAAAATGAAAAACAAATCTATAAAATGGTAGATACATTGCAAACATTACCTGTATATCACACTTGGATAAATGTGTTGCAGTTATTTGTTACAGGGTATAAGGTTGCTGGTAATTTTGAATATGGTCCATATTACAATATGTATAGCTTTAATGAAATTGAGGGAAATCGTTTTCGTTTTGGAGGCAGAACAAGTAACAAATTTAGCAAATGGTATGAATTAAGCGGATATACCGCATTTGGAACACGTGATGAAAATTTTAAATATGGATTAGGGATACGCGCTTTTATTAATAAAAAACCAAGAACAATGGTTGGCATGTATTATAAAAACGATTTGGAAATTTTAGGGCAAAGTCAAAATGGATTAACAACTGATAATGTGCTTGCTTCATTATTTAGAATTACCCCTTTGCGAAATTTAACCAATGTAAAACAAGTTAATGCATACCTTGAACGACAATGGTTTTCAGGCTTTACTACCAAATTAAGTTTCTACAATCGTAAGATGACACCAATTGCTGATTTCCATTACGAATATCAAAAAAATTCAAACACCACCCTTTTCAAAGACAATATTACCACTTCTGAATTACGTTTATTAGCGCGACTTGCTTATAACGAAAAGTTTGTTGATGGAGTTTTTGAACGTACTAGCTTAAGTACTAAATATCCAATTTTACAAACACAATACACGGTTGGAATTAAAAATTTATTTGGCAGTGATTACAACTATCAAAAATTAATAGTCAATGTAGATGATCGAATTCGTATCAATCCAATTGGCTACTTTGATTATATTTTAGAATATGGGAAAGTTTGGGGACAACTGCCATACCCATTGCTTGAATTACATGGTGGTAACGAAACATACATGTATGATATGTATGCTTTTAATGGAATGAATTATTATGAATTTGTAAGTGACGAATATGCGTTCGCGTCCATTTCACATCATTTTGATGGCTTCTTTTTTAATAGAATTCCATTGATACGGAAATTAAAATGGCGCGAGGTTGTTGGTGGCAAAGCATTGATAGGAAAGGTAAATGATAAAAACAGGCAATTACTTAATTTTCCAGATCATTTGTATGCACTGAATAACGGACCTTATGTAGAGTCTTCAGTAGGAATAGAGAATATTTTTAAAGTTTTTAGAATTGATGCCATTTATCGCTTAAGCTATTTAGACAATCCGAAGGCAATTCCTTTTAGTATAAAGGCATCGTTGCAGTTTGTTTTTTAAATATTTCTACATTTTTATAATTAGCAGCATTGACTAAAATAAATAATGGTATATATAATTTAACATTTTTATTGTATGATTTTAAGAGCCGAAAATTTAGTAAAAAAATATAAAAACCGAACCGTAGCAAAAAATGTTAGCGTTTATGTTGAGCAAGGAGAAATTGTTGGCCTTTTAGGACCTAATGGTGCCGGAAAAACTACATCATTTTATATGATTGTTGGAATGGTTAAACCAAATGCAGGAAAAATATTTTTAAATGATAAAGATATTACTGATGAACCCATGTACAAACGTGCGCAACTCGGAATTGGTTATTTGGCGCAGGAGGCATCTGTTTTTAGAAAGCTGAGCGTGGAAGATAATATTTGTGCAATATTAGAAATGACACAACTAAGTAAGCAACAACAATCTGATAAACTAGAAGAATTATTAAACGAGTTTCATTTACAACACATTCGTAAAAACTTAGGAGATCGTTTGTCTGGAGGTGAGCGCAGACGGACGGAAATAGCTCGCTGCTTAGCCGCTGACCCTAAATTTATTTTACTAGACGAACCATTTGCTGGAGTAGACCCAATTGCTGTTGAAGACATTCAAAGTATTGTAGCAAAGCTCAAACGACGCAATATTGGAATTTTAATTACCGACCATAATGTGCAAGAAACATTACAAATTACCGATAGAGCCTATTTGCTTTTTGAAGGAAGCATTTTAAAAGCTGGAACCGCAGAGGAATTGGCTAGTGATGAGCAAGTGCGAAAAGTGTATTTAGGCCAGAATTTTGAATTACGAACAAATAAAAAAATTGAGGAGGATTAACCTTATCTAAAATAAATCCGTTTCTATTTTTTGAAATTACAATTTATACCGTTAAATAATATCCGTAACTAGTTACTAAAAAAAACGCCTTGAAGTTTTTTTATAATCTTCAAGGCGTTTTGTTTTTGTTTTAAAAAAATTAATTTTCAAACAACTCAAATTCGTAAAACTCCATAATTTGATTTGCTAATAATTTTTTGCAAGCCTCATCAACTTTAGTATTCGCAATTTCCTTGGAAGATGCTTCAATTTCTAAAGTTATGTGTTTACCAATTCGCACATTTTCGATTTCTTCTAAACCAAGATTTTTCATACTACCTGTTACAGCTTTACCTTGTGGATCTAACAATGCTTTTAATGGCATTACATCTATTTCTGCTCTAAATTTCATTTGTTATTTATGTTTATTGTTTTTTCTTTAAAAATATAACCACAAAATTAATAAAAAGATTATTGGTTAAGAATAAATAATTAAAAACCTATTTATTCTTAACCACCAGTTGTACCGTATATCGGCTTTTAACTTCCAATAAAATATTTTTATCGATAGTTACTCTTTCAATTGTAGGTTGATCGTAATAACGAATGGTAATCAATTCAAGATTTTCGTTGTACAATACGCGATAATTTTTCTGCAAAGTTTTAATTAAATCGGGTAATTTCCTATCGTCATAGTCAATACAAACAGAAAAACTAATTGCCGAATTTTGCATCACATTTATTTTAATTTGTTTGTCGGCAAACAATTGAAAAATAGCACTAAAATTAGCTTCGTCAATAAATGAAAAATCTTTAGGTGAAATAGAAATCAATACTTGGTGAACTTTGAAAATAAAGCAAGGTATAGGTAAAGACGATTCTATTTCATTGATAATAGTACCTTTTTCTTCTGGATTTAAAAATGATTGTACATACAAGGGGATTTTTTTATTTTGCAACGGTTTTATTGTTTTTGGATGAATAACAGTAGCGCCGTAATATGCTAATTCTATAGCATCATGATACGAAATTTGTTCCAATTTCTTTGTTTCATCAAACCATTTAGGATCTGCATTTAAAACACCTGGCACATCTTTCCATATAGTAACACTCTCTGCATTAGTTGTAAATGCAAGTATTGCAGCAGTATAATCCGAACCTTCTCGCCCTAATGTTGTTGTAAAGTTTTCGGAAGTGCCCCCTAAAAAACCTTGTGTAACAATAATGCCATCAATAATTAACAAAGCTTGGCAAAGATTATGAGTTAAGTCCCAATCAACCTTTCCTTCACGATAATTATTGTCTGTTTGAATAAAATCACGAACATCACGCCATGTACTTTTAATAGATGATTCTGCTAAATAAGCATTTACAATTTTAGTAGAAATAATTTCACCCATACTCACAATTTTGTCGTATTCATAATTGTAAATTTCGGTTGGCTCATCATCTACAGCCCAATCTAATTCAACAAACGTATTGTTGATTTCATTATAGATAGGGTGCTTTTTATCTATAAATAATTGTTCAATAATTTCGAAATGATATTTTTTTATTTCATTTAAAATGATTGATGCATCTTCTTTTTTATAAAATATTGCATCTGTTAATTTTTCCAAAGCATTGGTTATTTTGCCCATTGCCGAAACAACTACTATTATGTTCTCATTCGGAAAACGTTTTAAAATTGCTGCTACATTTTTTACAGCATTCGCATCTTTTACCGATGCACCACCAAATTTGAAAATTTTCATATTTCAATTACCTCTTAATATTTTTCTATTTGTTCTCCAGTCAATTTACAATTAACCCACTCATCATCAAAATTAGAATTCAATTTTTTGTAAAAATCAATTGCTGTTTTATTCCAATTTAGCACTTGCCATTCAAGTCTTTGCACCTTCATTTGTTTTGCTACATTGACTACTTCGTGAAATAATTTTTTACCAATACCATGCTTGCGAAAAACTTCTGTAACTATGATGTCTTCCAAAAAAACACATTTACCTTTCCATGTTGAATATTTAATATAATAAAGGGCAATACCTATAATTTGTCCTTCATAATCAGCAACAAAAAAATGAAAAATTGGATTGTCATCAAATCCATCGCGTTCCATTTCTTCAACAGTAACAGTTACCTCATTGGGTGCATTTTCATAAACAGCAAGCTCTTTTATCAATGCTAAAACATAGGGTAAATCATTTTTTTTACCTTTTCTAATTGTAATATTCATTTAGGTTTAAAATGTTATGAGGAGATTTTTTTGATTTTGCTAAAATTAAATAATATTCCATTTAAATGAGTATAAATCTGAGGATTTATCTTTCAAAAAAAAACACGATATTTGCATAAATAGTAAATAAATAATAACAATGAGCAGAGTTAAAACATTAGGACAATTTATTATAGAAAAACAAGCCGAATTCCCTTTCTCAAAGGGAGAATTATCAAGACTTTTGCGTGATATAGGCATTGCATCAAAAATTGTAAATCGTGAAGTTAATAAAGCTGGATTGGCTGATATATTAGGTGATGTGGGAGAAATCAATATACAAGGCGAAAATGTAAAAAAATTAGATGTGTTTGCGAATGAACAATTTATTGCTGCACTAAGTGTTGGTGGTGAGTGTTGTGCTATTGCATCGGAAGAAAACGAGCATATTATTACCATCGATAATGAAATGTCGAAAAATGCTAAATATGTAGTAGCAATAGACCCTTTAGACGGCTCTTCTAACATTGATGTAAATGTTTCGGTAGGAACTATTTTTAGTATTTATCGCAGAACATCGCTTGCAGGTTTAGGAACAAACGAAGATTTTTTTCAACGTGGGACCGAACAAGTTGCAGCGGGCTATGTAATTTATGGTTCATCTTGCATGATGGTTTACACAACAGGAAAAGGTGTGAACGGCTTTACCTTAGACCCTTCTATTGGTGAATTTTGTTTATCTCATCCACAAATGAAAACACCCAAAATGGCAAAAACATATTCTATTAATGAAGGTAATTATGTTCATTTTCCAGAAGGTGTTAAAAAATACATTAAGTATTGCCAAGAAGAAGACGATGCTACAAACCGTCCATATTCTTCTCGTTACATCGGTTCGGGAGTTGCGGACATTCACCGTAATTTACTTACCGGTGGAATTTACATGTACCCAACTACTGCTAAATCCCCGAAAGGGAAATTACGTTTGCTTTATGAATGTAATCCTTTAGCTTTTATTATTGAACAAGCTGGAGGAAAAGCTACTGATGGCACAAAACGTATCATGGAATTAGATATATCAGAACTTCACCAACGCACTCCTTTGTTTTTAGGTTCGAGCGAAATGGTTGATATGGCTGGGGAATATATGAATACGTATGCAGAAGTTCCAACAAAGAATGATTAAGGATATATATTGCTATTACATATTCATAGCCAACAACTATAACAGATAGCTGTTGGCTTTTTTTTTGAGAGTGGTATAGATTTTCACTTTAAGGTTTGTGACTAAAGAAAATATTTTAATTAAATACGGAGAATCCAAAAACAATTCCTCACTAATTGATGAATTGAAAGGGAATGCTACGCGTACGCAATTAAAAAATGTTATTGGCTCTGGCGCTTCATTCATTGCCGCATCGGCTTTTCAATACATTCACAAAACAAATTTAATCATACTTGCCGATAAAGAAGAAGCTGCGTACTTTTTAAACGATTTAGAAAATTTATTGGGCGAACAAAATGTTTTATTCTTCCCAGCTTCCTATCGTATGCCTTATGAACACGAAGCAATCGAAAATTCGAATATTTTATTAAGAGCCGAAGTTTTAAATAAAATCAATACAGGCACAAAACATATTTGCATTGTTACTTACCCCGAAGCCTTAACAGAAAAAGTTGTTACAAAAACACATCTTACAAAAAACACATTAGCCTTAAAACAAGGAGAAAAAGTTTCGATCGAGTTTATTTCTGAAGTGCTTACCGAATATGATTTTGAGCGTGTTGATTATGTGGTTGAGCCTGGGCAATTCTCCATTCGTGGTGGCATTATTGATATCTTTTCGTTTTCAAACGATAATCCATATCGTGTAGAGTTTTTCGGAAATGAAGTGGATTCTATCCGAAGCTTTGATCCTGTTTCGCAGTTGTCGCTTCAAAAAGTAAGCTATTGCAATATTATACCAAATATTCAAACAAAAATATTACAGGAAAGTAGGCAAACATTTTTAGAATTTATTCCTGAAAATTCAGTTGTTTGGTTTAACTATTACCAGTTGGCTGTCGATAGGATTGACAATGCCTTTTCGCAAGCAGAATTATCCTACAGCAAGCTAGATTCAGTAATTAAACAACTTGAACCAAACGAATTATTCATCCATAAAGATGTTTTCACAAAACAAGTTTTAAGTTTTCCTGTCGTCGAATTTGGAAATCATTTTTCGTTAACTCCTACAAAAACAATTGTCTATAATTTTTCTCCTCAACCAAGCTTCAATAAAAATTTTAGTTATTTAAATGATAACTTCAAAAGCAATATCCGCAATGGTTTAACGAATGTAATTTTTTCGGACACAGCAAAGCAGATTGAGCGCTTATATAAAATATTTGAAGACATTGAACAAAACAAAAGAGAAGATACAGAAAAATTTACACCGATACTATTATCTATCCACGAAGGTTTTATTGACAATGATTTGAAGATTGCTTGCTATACCGACCATCAAATTTTTGATCGTTATCATCGTTTCAAATTAAAAAGCAGTTTCAATAAAAAAAATGAAGCTTTAACTTTAAAGGAGTTAAAAGGTTTAAATCCGGGCGATTATATAACACACATTGATTATGGGATTGGCAGATATGGTGGATTGGAAACCATTCAAGTGAATGGGAAAATGCAGGAAACAATTCGATTAGTTTATAAAGATTATGATATTGTAAATATCAGTATTCACTCTTTACATCGCATAGCAAAGTATTCGGGTAAAGAAGGGGCAGAACCTAAAATAAATAAACTTGGCACCAATGCATGGGCTACGCTTAAACAAAAAACAAAGAAAAAAGTCAAAGAAATTGCGTATGATTTAATTCAATTATATGCAAAGCGGAAGGCACTAAAAGGTTTTCAGTTTAGTCCGGATACTTATATGCAAAACGAATTGGAAGCATCATTTATTTATGAAGATACACCCGATCAAATAAAATCTACTGCAGATGTAAAAAAAGACATGGAAAGTGAATGGCCTATGGATAGGCTTGTTTGTGGAGATGTAGGGTTTGGAAAAACCGAAGTAGCTATTCGTGCTGCTTTTAAATCAGTTGCAGACAATAAACAAGTTGCCATATTAGTTCCTACCACAATACTTGCGCTACAACATTACAAAACATTTAAAGAACGACTAAAAGAGTTGCCTTGTACTGTTGATTATATCAATCGTTATAAATCGGCAAAGGAGCAAAAGGAAACATTAGAAAAAGTTAAAAACGGCCAAGTTGATATTTTAATTGGTACGCATGGCATTGTAGGTAAAGCTGTAAAATTTAAAGATCTTGGATTAATCATAATTGATGAGGAACAAAAATTTGGTGTTGGAGTAAAAGATAAATTGAAAACATTTAAAACAAATGTTGATACGCTAACGCTTACTGCTACTCCCATTCCCCGCACCTTACAATTTTCAATGATGGGTGCTCGCGATTTATCAGTAATAAATACAGCACCTCCAAATCGGTATCCAGTTCAAACAGAGCTTCATACATTTAACGAAGAAATTATTCGTGATGCGGTTTCGTTTGAAATTTCGCGAGGAGGACAAGTGTTTTTTGTGCACAACCGAGTTCAAAACATTATGGAAGTTGCAGGCATGATTCAGCGTTTGGTTCCAGATGCAAAAGTAGCTATTGGACATGGACAGCTTGAAGGAGATAAGCTCGAAAAAGTAATGTTGGATTTTGTAGAAGGTGAATTTGATGTACTTGTTGCTACAACAATTATTGAAGCAGGGTTAGACATTTCGAATGCAAATACCATCATCATTAACCAAGCACATATGTTTGGCTTAAGTGATTTGCATCAAATGCGAGGACGTGTTGGACGATCCAATAAAAAAGCATTTTGTTATTTATTAACCACCCCAGTTTCGTTATTAACCAATGAGGCACGAAAAAGATTAAAAGCCATTGAAGAGTTTTCTGACCTTGGAAGTGGCTTTAACATTGCCATGCGCGATTTAGATATACGTGGTGCAGGGAATTTATTGGGAGGCGAACAAAGTGGTTTTATAAACGAAATTGGTTTTGAAATGTATCAAAAAATTTTGGATGAAGCCATTATGGAATTGCGAATGGAACATGAGGAGTTACGTAATACCATCGTGGGAGGTTCACAAAAATTGATTCAACAGCAACATAGTAAATACATTTCGGATTGTAATATTGATACGGATATGGAAATTTTAATTCCAGATTATTATGTGAACAACATTACCGAACGTTTAAATTTATACCGTGAGTTGGACGACTCAAATACCGAAGAACAATTAATAAAATTCCAATCTCAATTAACTGATCGTTTTGGACCTGTGCCAGAAGAAGCAATAGAATTAATACATACCATCCGTTTGCGTTGGCTAGCAATGCAAATAGGATTCGAAAAATTATTGTTGAAGAACAATAAAATGACAGGATATTTTATTCAAAATCAAAATTCACCCTACTACCAAAGCGAAACATTTACAAAGGTTTTAAAGTTTGTTCAACAAAATGGGCAAACGTGTAAAATGAAAGAAACGAATAGTAAACTTACATTATCGTTCGAAAGTATTAAATCTATTGATGATGCGATTGGGGTGTTGAAGCCTGTT
>CANCPZ010000022.1 GCA_947380175.1 Bacteroidota bacterium
TAACCCTTCAGCTCCATTTGCTGAAGCATTTTGTTTCTTAAGGTACCCATGATAGTATGTTTTATTAGTTAGACATACTATAAAGTTCAGAAAAACAAAATGTAAAATGAAGTACGTAAGCTACTGCCGGAGGCGGTTTAGTTCAACTTGCATATATGTGCCACTTTATGGCACTTATCCACGTGTTTTTGGAGAGATATGTGCAATAGCATGGCGCATATTTATTTTGTTAAATATAATCATATTTTTTTATAGTGTATTGAAAGTCGATGTTGTTTTTTGGGGATACTTTTTGTTCTTAAACACAGTTAAGTATATTCATAAAAGCAAAGCAGTGGTATAACTTAAAAGTTCTTGTATAAATTCATTCTAATAATTCAAATTTTGGCATTCAAACATTTCTTGTTTTGTCAGTATTATAATTATGTTTAATTTCGGTTTGTAAAGCATAAAAGGAGTTTGAATTTAAACGCCTTATTTTCTCTTTATTTTTTTAAAATATGTGGGCAGTAATTGCACGGTTTATACTTAGAAATAGAATAGCTATAATAATAGTACTTGGTTGCATTACAGTTATGATGGCTTATTACGCCCATACTGCCGAAATTAGTTACGAGTCTCCAAAATTATTACCTGACCACGATACAACTGCAATTGAATACAAGGAGTTTAAAAAACGCTTTGGGCAGGATGGCAGCATTATGGCGCTTGGCATTGATGATAAAGGGCTGTATGAATTAAAACGGTTTAATGAGTGGTATGATCTTGGAAATAGTTTAAAAGACATACCAGGTGTTAAAGCGGTTGTGTCGGTTGCAAGACTCAATAATTTATATAAAAACGATAGTTTAAGTAAGTTTGAATTTTCTCCAATAATTGCACATCGACCAAAAAATCAAACAGAAGTAGATAGCTTAAAAAAAATCATTGTCGATCTTCCATTTTATAAAGACATTGTATACAACGATTCGGCCCACACCACATTGATGTTGATTACATTCGACAATAAGTTGTTGAATACTAAAAATCGGTTCGATATTGTTGATGCCATAAAATATAAAGCAAATGAGTTTGCATTAAAATCAAAAGTTGAAGTTCGATATTCCGGAATGCCATATATACGAACTGCTGTGGCGCGTAAGATTCAAAACGAAATGGCTTTGTTTATGATACTTGCATTGATAGTAACAGGTATTATTTTATTTGTTTTTTTTCGTTCTGTTTTACCTGTTGTGTTTTCATTGGCCGTAGTTTTTGTTGGGGTAATATGGTCGGTAGGATTGTTGGTTTTATTTGGTTATCAAATTTCTGTTTTAACAGGGCTTATACCTCCATTGCTAATTGTTATTGGCGTTCCAAATTGTATTATGTTACTTAATAAGTATCATACCGAATATAAATTACATGGCAATAAAATTCTTGCGTTGTCTCGCGCAATTGAAAAAATTGGTCCTTCATTATTTTTAGCCAACGTAACCACATCCATTGGTTTTGCCGTGTTTTGTTCAACAGATAGTAAATTGTTGTACGAGTTTGGTTTGGTTTCATCTATAAGTGCATTGTGCACCTACGCAATATCAATGATGTTAATTCCCATTGTATTTAGTTTTTTACCACATCCATCTGTAAAACATACCAAACATTTACAGGCAAAAGTGATTACTAAATTGCTAGAAAAGATAGATTACTTGGTTCATCATCATCGTAAAAGTATCTATATCACTGTAATTATTATTGTTTTAGTTTCGGTTTATGGAATTACTAAAATTTTGCCATTAGGTTATGTGGTAGATGATTTACCGAAAAAGGATCCAGTACTGATTGATTTAAAATATTTTGAAAAAAATTATCATGGTGTTTTGCCTTTTGAAATTAGTATTGATACTAAAAAACCAAATGGCATATTTGCTGATGGGGGCAGAGCTTTATACAAGATTAATAAGTTGCAAAAATTATTTTCTCATTATCCCCAATTTTCTAGGCCAATTTCAATTGTAGAAGGTGTAAAGTTTCTTAATCAAGCATACAACAATGGTGAAAAAAAATCGTACCGATTACCAGGAGCAATGGAGCTTCAAAAATTAGCCGATTATGCAGCAAATGATGGTAAGGGTAAACAAAGTCAGTTTGCACCTTTTATTGATAGCAGCAAACAATATACCCGTATTGATATTGCTATGGCTGATGTAGGATCAATTAGAATGAAGGGTTTAATTGATACCTTAAAACCGAAGATTGATAGTATTTTTAATTTTGATTATGAAACAAATACCTGGGTTACTGCTGATAAACACTACAATGTAGTAATAACCGGTAACAGTTTAATGTTTTTAAAAGGCAATGCCTTTTTAGTTGAAAATTTATTGGAAAGTGTTTTACTTGCTATTATTTTGATTGCTATTGTAATGTATACCTTATTTATGTCGCCTCGCATGATTTTAATTTCTGTAATACCAAGTTTAGTACCATTGATTATTACTGCAGGCTTAATGGGCTTTTTTCATATTCATTTAAAACCAAGTACTATTTTAATTTTCAGTATTGCGTTTGGTATTGCATCTGATGGTACCATGTATTTTTTAACAAAATATCGCCAGGAATTTAAACACAATCAAAATAATATTTCTAAAACAGTATCCTTAACAATCCGTGAAACAGGGGTGAGTATGATTTATACAGCCATTATTTTATTTTGTGGTTTTGGAATATTTGCAGCATCTAGTTTTGGTGGAACCCAAGCTCTTGGTATTTTAATTTCTGTAACTTTATTAATAGCTTATTGTTCAAATTTAATTTTGTTACCTTGTTTTTTACTCTCACTTGAAAAGCGATTAACCAATAAAGCCTTTTTGCAAGAACCATTGATAGATGTTTATGACGAAGAGGAGGATATTGATTTAGATAAATTAAAAATTGATAAAAAATAAAAAAATGAAAGGAATAATTTTAGCTGGAGGTTCTGGTACAAGATTGCACCCATTAACATTAGCTGTTAGCAAGCAGCTAATGCCTATCTATAATAAACCAATGATTTATTACCCATTGTCTGTATTGATGATGGCAGGTATTTCAGAAGTGTTGATAATATCTACCCCACATGATTTACCTAGTTTTGAAAGGTTATTGGGTAATGGAGAAAGCTTGGGATGTAAATTTAGTTATGCCGTTCAAGAAATTCCGAATGGGTTGGCACAAGCATTTGTAATAGGTGAAAAATTTATTGGAAACGATTCTGTAGCATTGGTGCTTGGCGATAATATTTTTTATGGAGCAGGTTTGGGACGATTGTTGCAACAACATCATAATCCCGATGGTGGAGTTGTTTTCGCTTATCATGTATCTGATCCAGAGCGTTATGGAGTTGTGGAGTTTGATGACCTTGGAAACGCTATGTCTATTGAAGAAAAACCACTAAAGCCAAAATCTAATTATGCAGTTCCTGGCCTGTATTTTTATGACAATAGTGTTGTACAAGTTGCAAAAAAATTAAAGCCAAGTGCACGTGGCGAATACGAAATAACGGATGTAAATAAATATTATTTGCAACAAGGAAAATTGAAAGTAGGAATTTTAGATAGAGGTACTGCCTGGTTGGATACTGGAACATTCGAATCCTTAACTCAAGCCGGACAGTTTGTTCAAGTAATTGAGGAGCGTCAAGGATTGCGAATAGGATGTATTGAGGAGGTTGCATTCAGGATGAAATATATAAATAGTAATCAGCTAAAAAAAATAGCTACTCCACTTGTAAAAAGTGGTTATGGAGATTATCTTATGAAATTAGCTGAACAATAGATTTATAGCTGATTTTTATATTGTGGAGTTTTTTGAATCGTAAAATTGAATATAAATTATGGCGAAAATTTTAATTACTGGTGGTGCTGGATTTATTCCAAGTTGCCTTGCTGATAAATTAGCTCAGAATAGTGACAATAGACTAGTCATTGTGGACAATCTTCTTACAGGTAGTCTTGATAAGGTGCCTACTTCAAAATACGATAATATTAAATTTATCAAGTGTGATGTAAATATTTTAGCTGATATTTCCAGTGTGTTTTATGCATACTCTTTCGATTATGTTTTTCATTACGCTGCAATGGTAGGAGTAAAACGTACACAAGAAAATCCAGTGAGTGTTTTGGAGGACATTACAGGCATAAAAAATGTATTGAATTTGTCTAAAAATACAGGCGTAAAAAGGGTTTATTATTCTTCATCATCCGAAGTATACGGAGAGCCAGTTGAGTTTCCTCAAAATGAAGAGACAACACCACTAAATTCACGATTGCCTTATGCAATTGTAAAAAATGTAGGGGAGGCTTTTTTAAAATCCTTTAAAAAGGAGTTTGATTTGGATTATACAATTTTTCGTTTTTTTAATACCTATGGTTCTAAACAAAGCAAAGATTTTGTTGTGTCTAAATTTATTTCAAGCGCTTTGTCAAATAATGATATTACTATTTACGGAGATGGTAAACAAACACGTACTTTTTGTTATGTTGATGATAATATTGCTGCAACAACAAATGCATTTTATCAAAATAAATTTGTGAATGAAGTGGTAAATATTGGTGGTGAAAATGAAATCACAATTTTAGAACTTGCTCAGACAATTATTAGATTGACAAATTCAAAATCTAAAATAATTCACTTACCTGCATTGGTAGAAGGTGATATGACACGAAGACAGCCAGATACTTCAAAAATGAAACAATTAGTAAGTAGTAATCTTATTGGATTAGAAGATGGATTAAAAAAATTGTTAGAAAATACCTCCTATATTTTATAAAAATTGAATACAATAATAGAATACCAACAACTTGTTGAAAAGGTTTTAAGTGCTAAAAAATATGGCTCTAATCCCAAAGAATTATACGAACCTATAAATTATATTATGTCGCTTGGAGGCAAGCGCTTACGTCCAGTTTTAGTATTTATTGGTTGCGATTTTTTTAACGGAGATCTTGATAAGGCATTGAATCCAGCTATTGCAATAGAGTTGTTTCATAATTTCACTCTTGTTCATGATGATATTATGGATAAAGCTCCATTGCGCAGAAATAAACCAACTGTGCACGAAAAATGGAATGATAATATTGCAATTTTAAGTGGAGATGCAATGATTGTTTGTGCGTATCAAGAATTGTGTAAGTCCGATGTAAGTATACTTCCTAAATTGTTAGAGGTGTTTAGTGATACTGCCATTAAGGTTTGTGAAGGTCAGCAATTGGATATGAATTATGAAACAACTCAGAAAGTTTCAATTATTCAATATGTAAAAATGATTGAATTAAAAACAGCCGTTTTGTTAGGTGGTGCTCTCAAAATTGGAGCTATTATTGGTGGCGCATCAGACGGCGATGCAAAGCAACTATATGATTTTGGTAAAAATATAGGCTTAGCATTTCAATTACAAGATGATATTTTAGATGTATATGCTGATGCAACAAAATTTGGAAAACAAAAAGGTGGTGATATTATTGCGAATAAAAAAACATATCTTCTCTTAAAGGCAATTGAATTAGCTGAAGGCAATCGTTATATGAAAGAGGAACTTCATCAATGGATCAATGCACCACAATTTGATGCTGCAGAAAAGGTAGAAGCCATAACAAATATTTATAATTTTTTAAATATTCGAGAATTGGCTCGGATGGAAATGAAAAAATATTATGATATTGCCATTGCATTAATCGAAAATATAAAGGTGGATGAAATGAAAAAACGCAATTTGATTTCATTTGCCGATAGTTTGATGTTGAGAGAAGTTTAAAAATTCATTTAATGATATACGATAAACACATATTCATCTGTACAAATCAGCGTGTAGCAGGTGCTCCAAGAAAAAGTTGTGGTGAAGCTCACGGAATAGAGATTGTTGATACATTCAAAAAAAAATTAAAAGAAAAAAATCTACCAATTAAATTACGTGCCCAAAAATCGGGTTGTTTGGATATTTGTGATTTCGGACAAACACTCGTTATTTATCCTGAAGGTGTTTTTTATGTTGGTGTTGAATTAAATGATGTAGATGAAATTATTGAAGAACATATTGTAAACAATAGAATTGTAGAGCGATTAAGATTGGAGAATGTAAGAAATAAAAATAAATAACCCTGCTTACGATTCTTCTTGCGAGAACTATAATATGAATTTCACTGACCTCGCCCCCTATTTTAACAAATTAGATGTAATCAAAGAAACAGCTAATCAAATTATCAAAGATTTTGATATGTTTGGAATTGAAATAAAATTCTCTGGCAATGCATACAATGCTTATGATGAGTTGTTTGAACAAATAGAGCCCCACATTAATAAACTTATCAGTTCTAACCAACAAAAATTTATGGGTATTTTGTACCGGATTGATTTGAGTGATGAGCAAATCAAAAAAGCGCTAAAAGAAAATACCTCCGAATCTTTCTCCGAAATCCTTTCAGACTTAATCATAAAACGAGAACTACAAAAAGTAGTAATCAGAAACCATTATAAATCAAAATAAGGCCTTCGGTTATTCATTTTTTCTTTTTAAAGAAAAACAGGTATTTTTTTGGATATGTTGGCAAATTTATTGATTTTTAAAGTCTGTAATTTTTCAGTTAATTAGAGCCGAAAATTATTGAAATGAAATTGAACGGAAAAAATTAAAAGATAAAAAATAATTGGAACCAACTAACATAAAAAATCCTGAGTTTTTCCACAAAGTGGTAGACTGTCAGCACGCATGCCCAGCGCATACACCTGTGCCAGAGTATATTCGATTAATTGCCGAAGAAAAATATACCGAAGCGTATATGGTCAATTGGGATTCCAATGTGTTTCCTGGTGTTTTGGGTCGCACTTGCGATCGACCATGTGAACCGGCATGTCGAAGAGGGCGTGTGGATGAAGAGCCTGTTGCTATTTGTCGTTTAAAGCGTGTAGCTGCCGATAATAAAGGTGATGTAAAGGCACACATGCCTCAAGGACCATTTAAACCAAATGGTAAAAAAGTAGCTTTGATTGGTGCAGGTCCTTCTTCACTAACTGTTGCAAGAGATTTGGCACCATTGGGTTATGAAATTCATTTGTATGATGAGCAAAAATTAGGTGGTGGCTTTATGCGTAGTCAAATTCCTTCTTTCCGTTTGCCAGAAGCTGTTTTAAACGAAGAAGTAAACTATATTTTAGACCTAGGTATTCATACACATTTTAATCAATATGTTTCTAGTTTGAAGGAAACGTTGGATAAAGGATATGATGCAGTTTTTGTTGGTTCAGGTGCTCCCAAAGGTCGGGATTTAGATCTTCCAGGTCGTAAAGAAGCTGATTTAAATGTACACATTGGTATTAATTGGTTGGCTAATGTTGCATTTGAACATACAACAAAAATTGGTAAAAAAGTAATTGTTTTAGGTGGTGGAAATACCGCAATGGATTGTTGTCGTACTGCTCGCAGATTAGGTGGCGAAGAAGTAAAAGTTGTTGTTCGTAGTCCTTTTGAAGAAATGAAAGCATCGCCATGGGAAAAAGAGGATGCTGCTCATGAAGATATTCCAATCATTGATAATCATGTTCCAAAATCTTTTGTTGTTGAAAATCAGGTTTTGAAAGGAATGATATTTGAAAAAGTAAAAGCAGAATACGATAAAGATGGTAAACGTAAATTAGTACCAGTTGGTGGTGCTGATGTTTTTATTGAAGCTGATGATGTATTAATTGCTGTTGGACAGGAAAATAGTTTTCCTTGGATTGAGCGTGATTTAGGAATAGAATTTGATAAATGGAATATGCCAACGGTTGATACAGTAACATTTGTATCAACTAACCCAAAAGTTTTTTTTGGTGGCGATGCTGCTTGGGGTCCTAAAAATGTTATTACTGCTGTTGCTCATGGACATCAGGCTGCAATATCACTCGATTTATTTTGCCGAGGAGAAAGTTTAAATGTTCGCCCTTCGCCATTTGTAAATTTGGTTTCTCAAAAAATGGGTATTCATGAATGGGCTTATGATAGTGCTGTTGTGAATGATGATAGATACGTTGTGCCTCAGGCGGATAAAAAAGTAACCTTGGTAAATAGAAAAAAAGAAGTTGAATTAGGTTTTGATCATATTACTGGTTTTAAAGAAGCAGAACGTTGTTTAAACTGCGATATTCAAACTGTATTTTCAACCGATAAGTGTATCGAGTGCGATGCATGTATGGATATTTGTCCAACTTCTTGTATTTCATTTACTGAAAATGCAGACGAAACTGATTTGCGTTCGATGTTAAAAGTACCTGCTGCAAATCTTACTCAGGATTTATATGTATCAGACCCATTAAAAACAAAACGAGTGATGGTAAAAGATGAAAACGTTTGCTTGCATTGCGGTTTATGCGCAGAGCGATGTCCTACATCAGCATGGGATATGCAAAAGTTTTTTTACAATGTAACAAAAGCTCATACTGGCTGTGCTTCGCACGCTAAATAATTTTTAAATTATAATCTACTCAATACGGATTCAATGCAATTAAAATCAGGAAAGAATGTCATCACAAAAAAGTAAAGTAAATGATTTTGTAGTACGGTTTGCAAACGTGAATGGAACAGGATCGGCAAGTGCAAATTTTCTATTTACAAAAGCAATTTTCAGGATGGGGATTCCTGTTACACCAAAAAATATTTTCCCTTCAAATATACAAGGCTTGCCAACATGGTATGAAGTTCGTATTAGTGAAAAAGGATACTTAGGTAGAAGAGAAGGGATTGATTTAATGGTAGCTGTAAATCCACAAAGTATGCTTAACGATGTAAAAAGTGTTAAAGCAGGAGGTTATTTTTTATACGATAGTTCTAAAAAATTACATGCTGAATATATTCGTGAAGATATTAATTACATAGGCATTCCGTTGATGCAAATGTGCAACGACGCATATTCAGATGCTCGTCAGCGCCAATTATTTAAAAATATTATTTATGTAGGAGCGCTTGCTGCGCTGTTGGATATTGATTTTAAAGAGTTAGAGGGTTTGCTTGCTGATCAGTTTAAAGGAAAAGAAAAATTGATTCCAATGAATGTAAAAGCATTGCAAATGGGTGTAGATTATATTCATTCGAATTTTAAATATCCTTTAGATATTCGTGTTGAGCGTAGAGATTTATTAGGCGATTCAATTTTAATGGAGGGTAATGCCGCTTGTGGATTAGGTGCATTATACGCTGGAGCAACAGTTGTGGCGTGGTATCCTATAACTCCATCTACATCAGTAGTGGAAGCGTTTGGTAATTATGCAGATGAGTTTAGAATAGATAAAATAACAGGTAAAAGAAATGTTGCTATCATTCAAGCAGAAGATGAATTAGCTGCTATTGGAATGGTAATAGGTGCAAATTGGAATGGTGCCCGATCCTTCACTGCAACAAGTGGTCCAGGGTTATCGTTGATGAACGAATTTTTAGGCCTGGCATATTTTGCAGAGGTGCCTACTGTTTTAATTGATGTTCAACGGTCAGGTCCTTCAACAGGAATGCCAACTAGAACTCAGCAATCGGATGTTTTAGAAGCAGCTTATGCATCACATGGTGATACAAAACATGTACTGCTTTTTCCTAGCACTCCAAAAGAATGTTTTGATTTAACTGTTGATTCATTTGATATTGCAGAGCAATTACAAACTCCGGTAATTTTGCTAACCGATTTAGATCTTGGAATGAACGACCATTGTTCTGCTCCATTGGTTTGGGATGACAAGAGAGAGTATAACCGAGGCAAAGTGTTGAACGCAGAGCAGCTTGATAAAATTGAAAAATTTGGTCGCTATTTAGATGTTGATGGTGATGGAATTACCTACAGAACTTACCCAGGAACACATCCTTCAAAAGGTTCTTTTTTTACTCGTGGTACTTCGCGTGATGAATACGCAGCTTATACCGAAGATAGTGGAGCATACGAACGTAATATGGATCGCTTAATTAAAAAATGGAATACAGCAAAAAATATTGTTTCTCCACCCCAAGTATATCAGGAAAAAAATCATTCGGAGATTGGAATTTTGTTTTTTGGAACTTCACAATATGCTGCTGAAGAGGCTATGGATATGTTAAAGGATGACGGTATTGTGGTTGATGCAATTCGTATCAGAGCATTTCCATTTAATAAAACTGTCGAAGATTTTGTTAACTCACATGATTCAATTTTTGTAATTGAACAAAATAGAGATGGTCAAATGAAAAGTTTGTTAATGATTGAATTAGAAGCAAATGCTGATAAATTTATTTCTGTTCTTAACTATGATGGAATGCCTATTACAGCTGATAATATCATAAAGCAAATTTCAGGAAAATTAAAATTAAAAACCGAGAAAAGTTTAAATAGTTAAATTTTTCAATTCCATTTATCATTTATAATTTAATATATAACATCTTTTTAAATGACTTACATAAAACCGAAATTCCGCCACCCCGAATTACCTAAAAATAAATTAGGATACTCTGTTGATCATTACGAAGGTGCATTGTCTACTTTATGTGCAGGTTGTGGACATGATTCAATTAGTGCGGGAATAATTCAAGCAGCATATGAATTAAATATTGAGCCTCATCGTTTGGCTAAACTTTCTGGTATTGGTTGTTCATCAAAAACACCAGCTTATTTTTTAAGTAATTCGCATGGATTTAATTCGGTTCATGGTCGTATGCCTTCTGTTGCAACTGGTGCAGCAATGGCTAATCGCGATTTAACCTATTTTGGTGTATCGGGTGATGGTGATACAGCATCTATTGGGATGGGACAGTTTGTGCATGTTGTTCGAAGAAATTTAAATATGACTTATATTGTAATGAACAATGGTTGTTACGGATTAACCAAAGGGCAAGATTCAGCAACTGCCGACCAAGGTTCAAAAAATAAATCGGGTAATGTAAATTTATTTGAGTCAATTGATTTAGCAAGCTTAGCAATAGAATTAGGTGCTACGTTTGTTGCGCAAAGTTTTTCGGGCGATAAATCACAATTGGTTCCTTTGATTAAAGCAGCAATGAATCATCCCGGATTTGCATTTATCAATGTTATTTCCCCCTGCGTTACTTTTAATAATAATTTGGGTTCAACAAAATCATACGATTATGTGCGTGATCATGTTGAAGCAACAGCAACCATTGATTTTGTTCCACAAATGCAAGAAATTAGTGTAGATTATGGAAAAGGAACGCAAAAAAATGTAACAATGCATGATGGTTCTGTATTACAATTGCATAAGTTGGCTGAAGAATGGGATCCATTGGATAGACAATCGGCTATGAACGCCGTAATAAATGCAAAAGCAAAAAACGAAATTTTGACTGGCCTTTTGTATGTAAATCCTGATGCACATGATTTACATCACATGATAAAAACATCCGACCATCCTTTAAATTCATTAACCAAAGCAGATCTTTGTCCTGGTTCAGCAATATTGGTTGACATAAATGCTGAGTTGAGATAGGAAACATTTTAAATTACTTTAAATTGTTGTGTAAAAAGTCCCCTTTGTAGTGGGACTTTTTCGTGTTTTAATTACATTTAAAACCATAACTTTGCGTCCTTAATTAGAGCAAAAGTAAAATGGATAAATTTTCATATTTAGGTAACGCACATATTTCTTCTGTTGAAGATCTGTTTCAACAATATTTGAAGGATAATAACTCAGTTGATTTCGGTTGGCAAAAGTTTTTTGAAGGGTTTGAATTTGCGCGCAAAAATTACGATGATGGTGGCGAAATTCCTTTGAACGTAAAAAAAGAATTTGATGTAATAAATTTAATAAATGGTTACCGTTCGCGCGGGCATTTATTTACCCAAACAAATCCTGTTCGCGAACGAAGACAATACACCCCAACGCTTGATATTGAAAATTTTGGTTTAACTAAAGCTGATTTGGAAACTGTTTTCCATGCCGGAACGCAAATTGGAATTGGACCTGCTAAATTAAAAGATATCATATCTCATTTGCATCAAACGTATTGTTTGTCAATTGGTGCAGAGTATATGTATATTAGAATTCCTGAAGTTGTTCAATGGCTTCAGGAAAAAATGGAGAGCACAAAAAATACACCTTCTTTTTCTATTGACGAGAAAAAAGTAATTCTCAATAAATTAAATCAGGCCGTAGTTTTTGAAAATTTTTTACATACCAAATTCGTAGGGCAAAAACGTTTTTCCTTAGAAGGTGCCGAAACAGCTATCCCTGCTTTAGATTCGGTAATTGAAAAAGGTGCGGATATGGGGATTCAAGATTTTGTAGTTGGTATGGCTCATCGTGGACGATTGAATGTTTTGGCAAATATTTTAAACAAAACGTATAAAGATATTTTTACTGAATTTGAAGGTCGTCCTTCTGAAGACTCCGTATTTGATGGGGATGTAAAATATCATATGGGGTACTCAAGTGATCAGAAATCTAATAAAGGAAAACAAATTCATTTAAGTTTAACACCAAACCCTTCGCATTTAGAGGCTGTTGATCCTGTTGTTGAAGGAATATCTCGCGCAAAAATTGATACACTTCACAATGGTGATAACAGTAAAGTTTGTCCTATTTTAATTCATGGAGATGCTGCATTGGCAGGACAAGGCATTGTATATGAATTAATACAAATGAGTAAGTTGGATGGTTATAAAACAGGGGGTACAATACATCTAGTAATTAATAATCAGGTTGGATTTACAACAAATTATTTAGATGGTAGATCAAGTACATATTGCACTGATGTAGCTAAGGTAGTTTTGTGTCCGGTGTTTCATGTAAATGGAGACGATGTAGAAGCGGTAGTTTTTGTTTCGCAATTAGCAGTAGAGTTTCGTCAAAAATTTAAAAGTGATGTATTTATAGATGTGTTGTGTTATCGTAAATACGGGCATAACGAAGGTGATGAACCACGTTTTACTCAACCATTATTGTATAAAGCAATTGCAACCCATCCGAATCCAAGAGAAATATACACCAAACAATTATTAGCAGAAGGTTCTATTGCAGCTGATCTTGCAAAAGAAATGGAAACTGATTTTAAAAAATTACTTCAAGCAAAATTAGATGAAGCAAAACAAACAGAGAAAGCAAAAATTACTTCTTTCTTAGAAGGTGCTTGGAAAGGTTTAAAAATGGCTGATAAAGAAGCATTTGATAAATCGCCCGATACTGCAGTTGATAAAAAAGTGTTTTTAGAACTTGCAAAAAAAACTGTTGAGTTACCAAAAGATAAAAAATTTTTTAATAAAATTCAAAAGCTCTTTGATGATCGGATTGCAATGATTACTAATGATAGTTATGATTGGGCAATGGGCGAATTAATGGCATATGCAACATTGATGAACGAGGGACATTCAGTGCGGTTCAGTGGACAAGATGTTGAACGAGGAACGTTTTCTCATAGACATGCTGTTGTGAAATTTGAGGATTCAGAAGAAGAATACACTCCCTTAAACAACTTAAATACTAAAGGTAAATTGAGTATTTACAACTCTTCATTATCTGAATACGGAGTGCTTGGTTTTGAGTTTGGATATGCCATGTCTACACCTAATGCTTTAACTATTTGGGAAGCTCAATTTGGCGATTTTTTTAATGGTGCACAAATTATAATAGATCAGTTTATTACTTCTGCAGAAGCAAAATGGAGGAGAATGAATGGGTTGGTGATGCTATTGCCTCATGGCTATGAAGGTATGGGGCCTGAACATTCAAGCGCTCGTATGGAACGTTTTTTACAACAATGTGCAGGTGATAATATGCAAGTGGTAAATTGTACAACACCTGCAAATCAGTTTCATGTTTTGCGTAGACAAATAAAACGCGATTTCAGAAAACCACTAATGTGTTTTACTCCTAAAAAATTATTGCGTTATCCTAGTTGTGTATCCTCTTTAAATGACTTTGCTACTGGTGGATTTAAAGAAGTGATAGATGATTCAACAGCAAATTCTAATTCTGTAAAAAAACTTATTTTTTGTTCAGGGAAAATTTATTACGATTTAATTGAAGGGAAAGAAAAGACTAACGCAGATGATATCGCTATTGTTCGTGTTGAGCAGTTGTATCCATTTCCTGCAAAGAAATTAAATACAATTATCAAAAAATATAAAGGAGCAACAGATTTTATCTGGGCGCAGGAAGAACCTGAAAACATGGGTGCTTGGGCACACATAATGCGTATGTTTATGAAACATGATGAAACAAAAAGTGTTTCGTTGAAATTTGTTGGAAGAGCAGAAAATGCAAGTCCTGCAACAGGGTTTTCCAAATCACATGCAATACAACAAGAGGCAATAATTGATAATGTTATAGGAAAACAATTAGTTTCAAAATAGAATATAGAAGATAGATTCCAAAAATAAAAGATATGGCAATGATAGAAATGAAAGTACCAAGTCCAGGTGAATCAATTACTGAAGTGGTAATTGCTCGTTGGTTAAAAAAAGAGGGTGATTATGTGGAGAAAGATGAAGAGGTTGCAGAAGTAGATTCTGATAAGGCTACTTTAACAATTAATGCAGAAGATTCAGGTGTAATAAAATTAATTGCTAGCGAAGGTGACACTGTAAAGGTGGGGCAAGTTGTATGTACTATTGATAATTCTGTAAAGGGTGAAAATAAAGTTAAACAGGAAAGTCAAAAGTTAGAAGTTAAAAGTGAAAAGGTTGAAGCAGTAAAACCAACAACCAATAACCAACAACCGACAACTACTTATGCAAACGGAACGCCTTCGCCAGCAGCTAAAAAGTTGATGGATGAAAATAAAATCCCTGCAACAAAAATTGCTGCAACAGGTAAAGACGGACGAATTACCAAAGGTGATGTATTGCAAACATTGTCAGCAGGGTTTGATAGCTCTGCAACAGCAGGATGGGGAGGAAGTAGAGATACACAACGTTCAAAAATGTCGCCATTGCGAAAAAAATTAGCGCAACGATTAGTAGCTGTTAAAAATGAAACAGCTATGCTTACTACATTTAATGAAGTAGATATGAGTGCAATCTATGCAATGCGTTCAAAATATAAAGACAAGTTTAAAGAAGTGCATGGAACCAATTTAGGCTTTATGAGTTTTTTTACCAAAGCTGTTACTGAGGCGTTGAATTTATTTCCTGCCGTTAACGCCATGATTGATGGTGATGAAATAGTTTATCATTCTTATGCAGACATAGGAATTGCTGTAAGTGCTCCAAAAGGATTGGTAGTTCCAGTAGTTCGTAATGCAGAACAATTAAGTTTAGCGGGTATTGAAACTGCAATTAAAAATTTAGCTCTAAAAGCTCGTGATAATAAAATTACAATTGAGGATATGACTGGTGGAACATTCACTATCACCAATGGTGGTGTATTTGGTTCGATGATGAGTACTCCAATTATTAATCCACCCCAAAGCGCAATTTTAGGTATGCACAATGTGGTTGATCGACCAGTTGCAGTTAATGGTCAGGTTGTTATTCGTCCGATGATGTATGTTGCATTATCATATGATCATCGAATTATTGATGGAAGAGAATCGGTTGGCTTTTTAGTAAAAGTAAAAGAAATGCTTGAAAACCCTACAAAGATGCTGTTTGGAGGTAAAGATCCTAATGAAATTGTATTAGGTTTATAAAAATAAAAAATAAAAATGCTACAAGAAAAAATAAATTCTTGTAGCATTTTTATTTTTTAGAAAAGTATTTTTAATAAAGCTGTTATTTGTATGCTTCTGTATGTATACTTTTAACGGAGCGCCCCGAAGGGTCGTTTACGTTTTTAAAAGACTCATCCCAAGCTAGCGCTTCAGGTGTGCTGCACGCTACTGATGGAACAGAAGGTACACAAGATGCTGCTGAATCAGATGGGAAATGTTCGCTGAAAATAGAACGATAATAATATTCTTCCTTGGACATGGGTGGGTTTATAGGAAATCTAAATTTTGCATTTTGTTGTTCATCATCAGTAACTTTTGTTTTAACAAGTTCCTTCAAAGAGTCAATCCAGCTGTAACCAACTCCATCCGAAAACTGTTCTTTTTGCCTCCATGCAACGCTTGCTGGTAAGTAACTTTCAAAAGCTTTGCGCAAAACCCATTTTTCCATTTTATCACCTTTCGCCATTTTATCTTCTGGGTTTAAACGCATAGCTGTATCCATAAATTCTTTATCCAAAAAGGGTACGCGGCCTTCAACACCCCAAGCAGCAAGAGCTTTGTTGGCTCTTAAACAATCATATAGATGTAGTTTCGATAATTTTCGTACTGTTTCTTCATGAAATGCTTTTGCATTAGGAGCTTTATGGAAATATAAATATCCACCAAATAATTCATCTGCACCTTCACCGGAAAGCACCATTTTTATTCCCATCGATTTTATTACCCGAGCTAATAAATACATTGGTGTTGATGCTCTAACAGTTGTTACATCATAGGTTTCTAAATGATAAATAACATCTTTAATTGAATCCAGTCCTTCTTGTATTGTAAAGTGAACTTCATGGTGAATTGTTCCAATATGTTCGGCAACTTTTTTTGCAGCAATTAAATCGGGCGATCCAATTAAACCAACTGCAAATGAATGTAGTTGTGGCCACCATGCTTCTTGTGTATCACCTGATTCAATACGTTTGTTTGCGTATTTTTTTGCAATTGCTGAAACTACTGACGAATCTAAACCACCTGAAAGTAAAACACCATATGGTACATCTGACATTAATTGTCTGTGAACAGCAGCTTCTAATTCAGTGCGTATTAAATCAATACTTGTTTCGTTTTTTTTAACAGCATCAAAATCAATCCATTCGCGTTCATACCATTTTTCCATTTTACCTTCTTTGCTATGCCAATAATGTCCTGGTAAAAAAAGTTCAATTTTGTTGCAATATCCTTCCAAAGCTTTTAATTCAGATGCAACATAAAAATTCCCAAGTTTGTCCCAGCCAATATATAATGGTATTACACCAATATGGTCGCGAGCAATTAAATAAGAATTATTTTCAGTATCATATAAAGCAAACCCGAAAATACCATTTAAATCTTCAATAAATTTTGGCCCTTTTTTTCGATATAATGCAAGAATTACTTCACAATCTGATTTGGTTTGAAATTCATATTCTTCTTCCAATTCTTTTCTTAATTCTTGATGATTATATATTTCTCCATTAACAGCAAGAACAAGTTTTTTGTCTTTACTAAATAAAGGTTGTCCTCCAGATTGAGGATCAACAATAGCTAGCCGTTCATGTGCTAAAATAGCTTTTTCTCCACAATAAATTCCCGACCAATCTGGTCCGCGATGACGAATTTTTTTTGACATTTCTAAAACCTGAGGTCTTAATTTCTCAGACTCTATTTTTAAATCAAATACACCTACAATTCCACACATATTTTTAAGTTTTTATATTTTCTATTGCAAAGATATAGTCTAATATTTTAAATTATAAATAAATCAAATTATATCAATTATTATTATGTAAAATATAAATTATATATATAAATATTATATATTTGATAAAATTGATAGTTAATAATGACACAAAATTTTCAAATTGATAAATTAGATAAGCAGATTCTTTCAATGCTAATGAAAGATTCTACAATTCCATACACCGAAATAGCAAAAGAGTTAATTGTTTCGGCGGGTACCATTCATGTGCGGATGAAAAAACTAATTGATTCTGGAGTAGTAACAGGTTCTCACATTGAAATTAATCCCAATAAAATTGGATATGATATTTGTGCATTTCTTGGTATTTTTTTAGAAAAAGGTTCGGAGTATAATGAAGCTGTAGCAAGATTTAAAAAAATACCAGAGATTGTTGAACTTCATTACACAACAGGTACGTACAGTATGTTCGCTAAAATAATTTGTAAAGACACTCAACATTTAAGAGAGGTATTAAATGAAAATATTCAAGCTATAAAAGGAGTACAGCGCACAGAAACTTTTATTTCTTTGGAACAAAGTATTAAAAGGCAGGTAGAAATAAAAGAAAAAAAGCAGCTCAAAAAATAATTTTTGAAATTTAGTTGTTTTATAATTATTTTCTACATTATCTTTGTCGCGTATTCAAAAAAATAAAATGACTTTACCTAATTTACATTTCTTCTTTCACTTTTATCCGAGTTCTATACGGGACATCGCTGGGAAAGACTTATGTAAATAATAAACATATAAAATTCAAACCAAAGCGAGTCCCGATAATATCGGGACTCGCTTTTTTATTTAATAATTAATCTAAAAAAACGACATGAGAAATTTTAAAGTAGCAATTTTTGGAACAGCAGCTTCTTACCACGATTTGGCAGCACAAAAATTTTATGGACAAGAAGTAGATACAGTAGAATGTTTCACTTTTCGGCAATGTTGTGATATGTTAAAATCTAATAGAACTGATTATGCTGTTATGGCAATAGAAAATTCAATTGCGGGCAGTATTTTATCAAATTATAATTTGATAGAGGAATATAAATTACGAATAATTGGTGAGCAATATTTGAAAATAGAATTACATTTATTAGCATTAGAAGGTGTTAAGATAGAGGAGGTAGAATACATTCATTCGCATCCGATGGCTTTAGCTCAATGTTCCGAGTTTTTGAGTAAATATCCTCATATAAAAATTATAGAGCAGGGTGATACCGCTTCGTGTGTTAAAAATATTTATGATTCCAATTTAAAGAATACTGCTGCTGTTGCAAATGTTTTGGCTTCTCAAAGGTATGGTGTTCCCGTGATGCAATCGAATGTTGAAAATAGCAAACTTAATTTTACACGTTTTATTATTCTTTCTAAAGGAGATTCAAAACCTGAAAATCCAAATAAGGCTTCAATTTGTTTTAGATTAAAGCACGAGGTAGGTTCTTTAATTGAAGTGTTAAAAGTGATAAGTAATAATGGAATAACACTTTCTAAAATACAAAGTGTTCCCGTAATTGATAAACCAAATGAGTATTCTTTTCATATCGATGTTGAATGGGAAAAATATATTGCTTATCAAAAAACAATTGAAATGATGCAAGAAAAAACGATGACATTAACGGTATTAGGTGAATACGTAAAAGCAACAATTACTAATTTAAATTAAGATGAAAACAATATTAAATATTACACCGTTTGCCAATTGGCTTAAAGGTGCAGAACGACCATTAATAATTGCAGGACCTTGTAGTGCTGAATCAGAAACACAAATGATGACTACTGCAAAATCAATTGCTGCAATTGATAAGAGAATAATTTTTAGAGCTGGTATTTGGAAGCCGCGTACTCGCCCAAACTCTTTTGAAGGTAATGGGAGTGTTGCTTTAACGTGGATGAAATCAGTAAAAGAAGAAACAGGTTTATTGACATCTACTGAAGTTGCAAATGGAAAACATGTTGAGGAATGTTTGAAAAATAAAATTGATATATTATGGATAGGAGCACGAACAACTGTTAATCCATTTTCTGTTCAAGAAATTGCAGATGCTCTTAAAGGAGTTGATATTCCAGTGTTTGTAAAAAATCCAGTTACCCCTGATTTGCAATTATGGCTAGGTGCACTCGAAAGAATTAATCAAGCTGGTATAACAAAGATTGCCGCTATTCATAGAGGATTTCATTCACATTCCGTTACTCCATTTCGTAATGACCCTAAATGGGAAATGCCTATTGAGCTAAGAACAATTTGCCCTGATTTACCGATCATCTGCGATCCGAGTCATATTTGTGGTAATACAGAATTAATACCTTATATTTCACAAAAAGCATTAGATATGGATATGAATGGATTGATGATTGAAACACATTGTATGCCTTCAATTGCTTTAAGTGATGCAAAACAGCAATTAACACCTTTGCAACTTTCGGATCTGATTAATCGCCTAGTAATTCGTAAATCAAACTCTGATAATATCGAATTCAAAACTAAATTGGAGCAATTGCGCGAATCAATAAATAAATCGGATGAAGAACTTTTAAATATATTGATGCATAGAATGCATACAGCTGAAAAAATTGGAGCTTATAAAAAAGAAAATAATGTGGTTATTTTGCAGGCTAATCGTTGGGAAAGTTTGTTGAATGAACGAATTAATTCCGCTGCAATGATGGGCTTAAGTGAAAATTTTGTACGTTCATTGTATATACTTATCCATGAAGAATCGATACGGAAACAAAATGCAATAATGAATTCATAGAAAATATAATTGAATGAAAATTACAATTGTGGGATGTGGTAATATGGGCTTAATATATGCTCGTGCATTTTTGAAATATAATATTGTTTCAAAAGAAAATTTATTACTTGCCGAAAAAAATGAAACTCGTAAACAAGAGCTAATTAAAATTGATATTGGTCATGTTTGTGTTGTTAATGAAAAGCGGATTTCGGAAAGTGATATTATTATTTTAGCTGTAAAACCGCAAGATTTTAATGAATTAGGGTTGGAATTAAAACAAGTGCTAACAGCTGAAAATATTATTATTTCCATTATGGCAGGAATGAAGATAGAGCGCATTGAGGAGCTGTTGCAACAAAAAAATATTGTCCGTGCAATGCCAAATTCTCCTGCTGAATTGGGGATGGGGATGACTGCGTTTACATCGAGTAAATCACTATCCATAGAGCAAATACGAAAGGCTGAAAATTTATTGGCAACAACAGGTAGAACCGTTTTTTTTGAAAACGAAAATTTGTTGGATGCTGTTACTGCATTAAGTGGAAGC
Organism: Bacteroidota bacterium; assembly: GCA_947380175.1. GTDB lineage: Bacteria > Bacteroidota > Bacteroidia > 2-12-FULL-35-15 > 2-12-FULL-35-15 > 2-12-FULL-35-15. The sequence goes on from CANCPZ010000022.1 coordinate 20,658, forward strand.
GGGCCAGCTTATTTTTTTTATGTTGTAAAACACTTGATTGATGCAGGTAAACAGATGGGTTTTGATGAAGCAACATGTGCAATGCTTGTAAAGCAAACGATGTTAGGTTCTTATCATCTGGTCAATAATGCAAATAAATCTTTAGACGATTTAATAAAAGCAGTTGCTTCAAAAGGAGGAACAACCGAAGCTGCTTTAAGTTTTTTTAATGAAACATCAGTTGGTGAAAATATTCAAAAAGGAATTATTAAAGCAAGAGATAGAGCAAAAGAATTATCAAAATAAAATTAAATTATTCCAAATAAGGATTTCCCTTTTGCTCCTAAAGCATCAACGCGTTTTTCTATTGCAGGGTCTTTAATAAGTGGAGGTGCATGGTGTGGTTTTATGCGCGCATCTATAATTAATGAACCTTTACACCCCCAATGTTTATTTTCAGTAAAGCTATCAATACCAAAAATGTCGTGTGATGGATTGCTACGAGTAAATGTTACCCATAAAAAGTTATTTAAAGTCTTTGATACAAAATCGCTATCATCGCAAACAATAATTAATGGGAAGTTATTTAGTTGTTGGTTATTGGTTGTTAGTTGTTGGTTGAGTTGTTTAATTTGTTTTTCGGTTGTATTTGTACCTGAGTATTTTTCAAATTGTATAGCAAGTACACCAGGCATTACAATTTTTGGATTTTTAAAACCATCTGGTAAATTTAATTCAGGTATTGTTGTTCCTAATTCTCTTTTTTTATTACCCGCTGCTGCAATAACTACTTTACTACCACTATTTAAATCAGAGCCACTGTAATCTAATGTGTCTATTGTTGTTCGGGTATAAAAGTGTAAATCTCTTGTCCATTCAACACGTTCAAGAACGTGTGTAAAAAAATCCGCTACATCATATGTTGTTAATTTGGGATTGTCTTCTCCGGCAATGATGAATAAATATTTTGCTAAACTCAATTGCCCTTTACCTAAAATATGGTTCGCAATTGTTAATATTTCTTGTGGTTTTCGTTCATTAATATAAGGCGTATAGCGTTCGCTTCCTATTGCTAATAATAGAGGATGCACACCTGAAGCATCAACGGCATTTACATCTTTTAATCCGGGTATTTCTTTTGGAATTGCTTTTCCTGTAATATCATGTATCAGTGCTCCAAAGCTTGTATCTTCCTGTGGCGGTCTTCCTACAACAGTAAATGGCCATATTGCGTTGTTGCGATGGTAAACTTTATGTACTCGCATTACTGGGAAATTATGTTTTAAACTATAGTAGCCTAAGTGGTCTCCAAATGGACCTTCCGGTTTATTTTCGTCAGGGTAAACGTTGCCAGTAATTACAAAATCCGAATCTGATGCAATACAAAAATCATCATCATATGAGTATCTGATTCTTCGATTGCCTAAGGCTCCTGCAAAAGTAAGTTCACTCATTCCTTCGGGCAATGGCATAACAGCACCAAGTGTTAATGATGGCGGACCACCAACAAATATGCTTACTTTAAGAGGTTTTCCTTTAGCATTGGATTTTGTTTGGTGAACTCCAATACCTCGATGTAACTGATAATGTAAACCAATTTCTTTATCTTTTTCGTACTCATTACCATTTAATTGAATGCGATACATTCCTAAATTGGAATTCATAACACCTGGTTTGTCTAAATCTTCAGAATAAACAAGTGGCAGTGTAACAAATGCACCACCATCGTTGGGCCAACATTTTATTTGTGGTAAATCCGAAACGTTAATTTGATTTCGTAAAACAGGATTAGAGAATCGTGATTTTTTTGGCAAAGCAGAAAATGCAGTTAGTCCTACATTGGCATATTTAAAAGGGTTTTTGACTGCTTCAAGTGGGTTGTTTTTTAAATCGATAAGTGTTTTTATTTTTTCAATTGTATCTCTGAAAATAAATTTACTTCGTTCGACCGAACCATATAAATTGGACGCAGCTCTAAATTTACAACCTTTTATATTTTCGAATAAAATAGCAGGACCATTATTCTCGAATACACGTAAATGTATTGCAGCCATTTCTAAATTTGAATCAACCTCTTCTTTTATTCGAATCAGATGTCCGTGTTTTTCTAAGTCATCAATACATTCCTGAGTGCTTTTATATCCCATAGATTAATGTGCTACAATAAATTTGGTTTTTGCAAGTATAGCATCCTTCGTTTTTATACTAATAAAATATACTCCATTACTAAAACCAGCAGTGCTTAGGTTTAACGTATTTTGTTGTTGATTTATTTTTTCTTTAAACATTACTTTAGCCGAAGTATCTGTAATTACTATGTATGAACTTGGTTGGATTTTAATTAACGACTCCTGTAAATCAATTGTAAATATATCTTTTGTTGGGTTTGGATATATTTTTATTTGAATACTTTTATTTACGATTTCATTGTTATTGATTCTTAATAAATAATCTTTCATTGCAAAAGCGTATTCTCCTAATTCAAGTGAGTCAATCGTTATAGTGCCTCTTTTATCAGTATTATTACTGATCATGTTTTTTGAATAGTAAGGAAAGATATTCCAATCACTAGAAGCATTTCTGCGATACATCAATACAAGACTATCTTCAAC
>CANCPZ010000023.1 GCA_947380175.1 Bacteroidota bacterium
TAATAGTTTTGGTGCCAATACACCTAAAAGTTACATCACTCCTGAGTTTGTTCGTGATGAAATTGCTATGGGTAGAGCAATTATTCCAAACAATATTAATCATCCTGAGAGTGAGCCAATGATTATAGGGCGTAATTTTTTAGTGAAGATAAATGCTAACATTGGAAATTCTGCTGTAACATCAAGCATTGAAGAAGAGGTTGAAAAGGCTGTGTGGGCTTGCCGTTGGGGCGCTGATACTATAATGGATTTATCAACTGGGAAAAATATTCACGAAACGCGTGAATGGATTTTGCGCAATTCTCCAGTACCAATAGGTACTGTACCAATCTATCAGGCTTTAGAAAAAGTAAATGGTAAAGCGGAAGATTTAACATGGGAATTGTTCCGTGATACACTTATTGAACAAGCTGAGCAAGGTGTTGATTATTTTACAATTCATGCGGGCGTGTTGTTGCGCTATATTCCATTAACAGCCAAACGTGTTACTGGTATTGTATCTCGTGGTGGTTCTATTATGGCAAAATGGTGTTTAGCGCATCACAAAGAAAATTTCTTGTATACGCATTTTGAAGAGATTTGTGAAATAATGAAAGCTTATGATGTTGCATTTTCATTAGGTGATGGTTTACGTCCAGGTTCTATTGCAGATGCGAATGATGCTGCACAGTTTGGTGAATTAGAAACTTTAGGTGAACTAACAAAAATTGCTTGGAAACACGATATTCAAACAATGATTGAAGGTCCTGGGCACGTTCCTATGCATTTGATAAAAGTGAATATGGAAAAGCAATTACAGGAGTGTCAAGAAGCCCCATTTTACACGTTAGGGCCTCTTACAACGGATATTGCCCCTGGATATGACCACATTACTTCAGGTATAGGCGCTGCTATGATTGGGTGGTTTGGTTGTGCAATGTTATGTTATGTTACGCCAAAAGAACATTTGGGTTTACCAAATAAGAAAGATGTGAAAGATGGTGTAATTACTTATAAAATTGCTGCACATGCTGCCGATCTTGCCAAAGGGCATCCAGGTGCTCAAATTAGAGATAATGCATTAAGTAAAGCTCGTTTCGAATTCCGTTGGGAAGACCAATTTAATTTATCCCTTGACCCTGATACGGCAAAAGAATTTCATGATGAAACATTGCCTGCTGATGGTGCAAAAGTTGCTCATTTTTGTTCGATGTGTGGACCGCATTTCTGTTCTATGAAAATTACAGAAGATGTGCGTGAATATGCAGAAAAAAATGGTGTTATAGCGGATGATGCCTTGGTAAAAGGAATGGAAGAAAAAGCGAATGAATTTATAAATTCTGGTAGCGAAATTTATTCTTAATTCGAAATTTTTATCGTTTATGAAACTAATAGTAATATCAAATCCAAGTAATTTAAACAATGAACATAGTAATGTGTGTGCATTGTTTAAAGTGGGATTAAATTATTTTCATTTACGAAAACCTGATTTCAAAAAAAAAGAATTAGAGGAATATATCCAGCAAATTCCAATAGAATATAGAAGTAGGGTTGTATTGCATTCATGCCATCAGTTGGCTTTAGAATATGGCTTAAAAGGTGTTCATTACACTAAACAAAATCCATTTAATTCAGAGAATAAACAATTTGATCAGTTGCACCAAAGCATTTCTCTTCATTCAATCGATCAGTTAAAAAGTGCGCCTGCTAATTTTCAATACGCTTTTCTAAGCCCTATTTTTAATAGTATTTCAAAGCAGGATTACAATTCTACATTTGATAAATCGGGATTTAAAACTTACTTAACGGAATCAAAAAAAAGAATTGAAATTATTGCGCTTGGTGGAATAACTCAACAAACAATTCCTGAGGCGATTAATTATGGTTTTGATGGAGTTGCAGCATTAGGCTCAATTTGGTTGGCGGTAGATCCTGTTGAGGAATTCAAAAAAATATTCAACGTGTTAAATGCAATTAATAAAAAGCAAGATGTTTAATGAGCGTCCATATGTATTAACAATTGCTGGCTTCGATCCAAGTGCCGGTGCGGGTGTATTGGCTGACGTAAAAACATTTGAGCAATGCGATGTGTATGGAATGGGAGTTGTTTCCGCATTAACTTATCAGAATGATGAAGTTTTTAAAAAGGTTGACTGGGTTGAATTTTCAAATATTTTGAATCAAATTGAAATACTTCAAAACCGTTTTAAATTCGATTACATAAAAATTGGTTTGATAGAAAATTTAGAAATTCTTAATAGATTAATTTTAATTCTTAAGTCTTATAATCAATATTCTAAAATCATTTGGGATCCAATTTTAAATGCAAGTTCAGGTTTTGTGTTTCATGAAAATGTTAATAAAAAAATAGTAGAAAATACTTGCAAGCAACTTTATTTAATTACACCCAATGTGCCAGAAGCATTTCAATTAGGCGAATTTAAAGATGCAAAAAAAAATGCTGAATATTTAAGTCAGTTTTGTAATGTGTATTTAAAAGGTGGTCATAATGAAGAACAAATTGGTTACGATATTTTATTTACAACAGATAAAAAAAAGTTTGAATTTTCCATAAAAGAAAAAAATGTTTTTTCAAAACATGGATCCGGCTGTGTTTTATCTTCGGCTATTACAGCTAATCTTGCAAAAGATTTGAAGTTAGAATTAGCTTGTGCCGAAGCGAAAAATTACATTACAAATTTTTTAATGAGCAATGATTCATTATTAGGTTATCATTCAAACATTAAAGCTGTTGAACATGGATAAAAAAATTTCTCATTTACATTATATAACTCAAGATGTTATAGGTTTAACTCATTCGGAACTTGTTAATCAGGCCTGTAAATCCGGTGTAGATTGGGTTCAGTTGCGTATGAAAAACGCAACCTATAATGAATGGTTAGATGAATCATTAAAATCAGAAATCATTTGTCGTAATCATCATGCAAAATTAATTATTAATGACAATGTTCTTGTTGCAAAAGCAGCGAAAGCAGATGGTGTGCATTTAGGTAAGTCGGATATGAGTCCAACGGAAGCACGACAAATACTTGGCGAAAATGCAATTATTGGAGGCTCGGCAAATTCATTCGAAGATGTCCTGAAATTGGTAAATGCAGGTGTTGATTATGTTGGCTTTGGACCTTATCGTTTTACAGTAACAAAACAAAATTTAAGTCCGATACTTGGATTGGAAGGCTACCAAAGTGTTTTGGAGCAATGTGAGAAAAATGGAATAAAAATTCCAATTATAGCAATAGGAGGAATAAAAACAGAAGATGTTAAACCATTGATGGAAAAAGGGGTTTATGGCATTGCTGTTTCATCAGCAATTAATTTGTCTGATAATCCAACAAATTTAATAAAACGCTTTAAAAATAAAATAAAGTTTGAAGTAGATAAAAATAGCTTACGATAAATTTAGTAGATAGGTTATTCTTAATTTTCACAGAATTCAAGGATTATAACGATTTGTTAAACAAAATTTAAAATGGAAAATTTAATAATTGCAAATAAAGAATTCACTTCCCGATTATTTACTGGAACAGGTAAATTTAGTTCCTCTCAATTGATGGAAGAAACTTTATTAGCATCAGGTTCCGAATTAGTAACAGTTGCTTTAAAACGAATAGATTTAAATGCCAATGAGGATGATATTTTAAAACATTTATCGCATTCACAATTTAACTTATTACCTAATACTTCAGGCGTACGAACTGCTAAAGAAGCCATTTTTGCTGCACAATTAGCGCGTGAAGCATTGGAAACAAATTGGCTTAAATTGGAAATTCATCCTGATCCAAAATATCTTTTACCCGACCCAATCGAAACATTAAAAGCAGCTGAAGAGCTTGTGAAATTAGGCTTTATTGTGTTGCCTTACGTTCACGCCGACCCTGTTTTGTGTAAGCATTTGGAAAATGTAGGTGTTGCTGCAGTTATGCCATTAGGTTCTCCAATAGGCAGCAATAGTGGATTACAAACAAAACGATTTTTAGAAATTATTATTGAACAAAGTAATGTGCCTATAGTTGTCGATGCTGGAATTGGAGCTCCATCTCACGCAGCCGAAGCAATGGAAATGGGAGCTGCTGCAGTTTTGGTAAATACAGCAATTGCTGTTTCTGACAACCCAATATTAATGGCAAAGGCGTTTAAAATGGCAGTGGAGGCAGGCCTTATGGCTTATGAAGCTCGATTAGCAAAACCAAAAAACTTTGCTGAGGCAAGTAGTCCATTAACTTCTTTTTTACAAGATTTATAAAAATGTTTACACAGCTATTTGATACATTTAATTGGGATGAAATAAAAAAAAGCATCTATTCTAAAACAATAGTTGATGTTGAATTCGCTTTAAATAAAACATCTAAAAGAGATCTGGAAGATTTTAAAGCATTGATATCTCCCTCTGCAATTGGTTATTTGGAGAAAATGGCATATTTGAGTAATCGTTTAACACAAAAACGATTTGGCAAAACGATTCAAATGTATGCGCCACTTTATCTTTCAAATGAATGCCAGAATATTTGTACGTATTGTGGATTTAGTTTTGATAATAAATTAAAGCGTAAAACATTAACAGATTTAGAAATATTAAAAGAAGCTGAGGCAATAAAAAAAATGGGATACGACCATATTTTATTAGTAACCGGAGAAGCTAACCAAACAGTAGGGGTTCCTTATTTAAAAAATGCGATTAAATTATTACAACCTTTGTTTTCTCTTATTTCAATTGAGGTTCAGCCACTCGATCAAAATGAATACGAGGAATTAATAATGGTAGGTTTAAATACAGTTTTAGTTTATCAGGAAACGTATCATAAAGAAGATTATAAGTTACATCATCCAAAAGGTAAAAAATCTAATTTCAATTATCGTCTTGAAACACCCGATAGGTTAGGTAATTCAGGGGTTTATAAAGTCGGGTTAGGCACATTGATTGGTTTGGAGGATTGGCGCACAGACGCATTTTCTACTGCATTGCATTTATCATACCTCGAAAAAAAATATTGGAAAACAAAATATTCAATTTCATTTCCTCGTATGCGACCTGCCGAAGGAATAATAGAACCAAAAGTTATAATAACTGATAAGGAGCTTGTTCAACTTATTTGTGCATATCGTATTTTTAATGAAGAAATTGAACTTTCAATCTCCACCAGAGAAAGTGAACATTTTAGAAACAACATTATTAAATTAGGAATAACCTCGATGAGTGCAGGATCTAAAACAAATCCGGGTGGTTATGCAGTTGAAAAAGAATCGTTAGAGCAATTTGAAATTAGCGATGAACGCACTCCACAAGAAATCGAAATACTTATTAAATCTCAGGGTTACCAAGCTGTATGGAAAGACTGGGATAGAGGCATTCAATTAGTAAAATAAAAAAATCTGATTCAAAAATAGGTCTTGTCAAAATGTTATCTCAACCAGAAATAAATCGGTATAACCGGCACATCATATTGCCTGAAGTAGGTTTGCTAGGTCAGCAAAAATTAAAGCAGGCAAAGGTTTTGGTTATTGGTGCTGGAGGATTAGGTTGTCCTGTATTAATGTACTTAACAGCAGCAGGTGTTGGTACTATAGGTATTGTTGATTTTGATACAGTAGATGAAAGTAATTTACAACGCCAGATAATTTATACTTTAGATGATGTTGGAAAATACAAGGCTGAAGTTGCAAAAATAAAGCTGGAAAACCAAAATCCATTTATCAATATTGTATTTTATGTTTTACATTTTTCATCCACAAATGCCCTCGATTTAATATCTCAGTATGATATTATTGTTGATGGTTCGGATAATTTTGCAACACGCTACTTGTTAAATGATGCTTGCATAATAAACAATAAACCATTGGTGGCTGCTTCTATTTTTAAATTTGAAGGACAATTAAGTGTGTATAATTATCAGCATGGACCAACTTATCGTTGTTTGTTTCCTGAGCCACCATCCGAATCACCAAGCTGTTCCGAAATTGGTGTTATCGGGGTGTTGCCTGGTATTCTTGGCACATTGCAAGCCAATGAAGTTATAAAAATTATTACGGGTGTAGGTGATGTGTTGTCAGGTAAATTATTATTAATTGATTTATTAACAATGCAATTTCGAGAATTAAAATTTGAAAAAAATCCGATTAATGATGTCGCCAAATTGAGTGATTACGAATCACTGAATTGTGAAGTAGAATCAATTAAAAATGATTTTAAAGAAATAACAGCTTTTGAATTAAAAAAATGTTTGGATAGCTCAAGTCCACCTTTAATTATTGATGTTCGAGAGCCATATGAATATGAGATATGCAATATCAAAGGTGTTCTTATTCCTTTAAACCAAATACCTAATAATGTTCATAAAATCTCTCCCGATTTAATGGTTGTTGTAATTTGCCATCATGGAATCCGAAGCAAAAACGCAATAAAATATTTACAGGATAATCACAATTTCAATAATTTATATAACCTTTCGGGAGGTATTGCTGCTTGGGCTGATGAAGTTGAAAAAACAATGCCACACTATTGATTTTTTATTCAATCGGTATGTTTAATTTTTCAAATTCTTCTATTAATTTATTAAAATGATCAACAGGGTCAGGGTTATTCCAAATCGAAGAATAAAAGGCTAATCCATAAAATCCTAATTGATGAGCTTTTTCAATTGAGTTGATTTCTACTCCTCCTCTGGCAATGGTATTAAGCTTCGTTTTTTTTAATGCGGCACTTAATCCGTGTTCACTAAAACCCTTTTGAAATTTGCTATGTGAACTATCAAATATAGGACTCAAAAAAACATATTCGAAATCGTATTTTTTGTCTATTTGAAATAATTCACCAATGTTAGTATAAGATGTTGTAATTTGAATAGCTGGGTTTTTAAACTTAATGAATTTAATTAGAAGCCATGTCTTAAAACTATTTCTTTTATTAGAAGAGCTCAAATTAATACCCCTTAACTTAAATTTTCTCGCTAAAATAAGGTTTGAGTGAATAATGATTCTGTCGTGAAAATGTTTTGGTATTTTGCTAATAAAATCCTGCATTTTCGTTTTAGAAAGTTTTTTTTTGCTTAGGTGAAAGTTTTCTAATCCTGCTTCAAAAAGTTTGGTTACAATTTTTGCTTCATTTTCAATATTTTTTGAACTTGAGATTACAATTAATTTCATACAATAATTTTTCTATTTATTTTAATATTTTTTCTAAAAAGAATGAATAGTATCCGCGATAGTTTTAATTAGCATTGGTTTTTTTTCTAAAACATTTCCAACAACAATAATATCAGCACCAGCCTTGCAAGCCAAAATTGCTTTTTCAGCGTTATTTATGCCTCCTCCTATAATTAGGGGTATTGAAATATTTTCACTCACTTTTTTTATCATCGATTGGCTGATAACATTTAATGCGCCACTTCCAGCATCCATATAAATTAATTTTAGCCCTAACATTTCCCCTGCCATAGCAGTGCACATAGCTATATCATCTTTGTCTGATGGTATAGGGTTTGTGTTGCTTACATACAAAACAGATGTTTGTTTTCCACTTTCTATTAACATATAACCTGTAGGTAAAATCTCTAATTTGCTCGATTTTAATATCGGTGCGGCAATGATATGGTTTCCTATTAATAATTCCGGATTTCGGCCCGAAATAAGTGAAAGCAAAAGTATTCCATCAGCTGCATTATTTATTTGATGATGACTACCTGGAAAAATAATGATTGGAATAGTTGTTTTTTTTTTGATAGTTTGAATGCAATTTTCCAAATTATTATTAATAATTAAACTTCCACCAATCATAATAAAATCAACCTTTGCTGTTTCAGCTAAATCAATTAAATCGGTATTATCAAACTTGTCTGGGTCAATTAATATTGCAAATTGCTTTTTCGAATCAGCTTTGCTTTTTAATATTGACTTGTAAATTCCTTTCGACATTATTTTTTTTATAAAAAAAGGTTGCAATGATAATGTAAATTTATTTAAATGCTAACATTTTGTTCATTTTAATTATTCAAGTTTTTTTAAAATCGAAAGGCTACTCGTTAAATCTAATCTTTTATTGCTTTAAAAATCAAGTTTACTAAATGTTGTTTACTTCCTTATATAATTTGTTTGAATAGTTGTGCTCTTTAATAATCTTTATTTTTTGAATTTTGATTCTATTTATTAAATATTTAATTTTGCATCTTAAAAAATAAATAAAACAAACTAAAATGTCAAATTCAACTGTGGAAAAATTTACAAAATACAAAGTAAAAGATATGTCTCTTGCTTCATGGGGGCGCAAAGAAATAAAATTAGCTGAAGCAGAAATGCCAGGCTTAATGTCGCTTCGTGCCGAATATGGTGCTTCAAAACCATTGAAAAACGCACGTATAGCAGGTTGTCTTCATATGACAATTCAAACCGCAGTTTTGATAGAAACCCTTGTTGAACTTGGTGCTGAAGTTACTTGGTCTTCATGTAATATTTTTTCAACTCAAGACCATGCTGCTGCTGCAATTGCTGCTGCAGGTATTTCCGTTTATGCTTGGAAAGGTATGAATGAGCAAGAGTTTGACTGGTGTATTGAACAAACTTTATTTTTTGGCGAAGACCGTAAACCATTAAATATGATTTTGGATGATGGTGGAGATTTAACGAATATGGTTTTTGATCGTTTTCCTGAATTAATTAAAGATATTAAAGGGCTTTCTGAAGAAACAACTACAGGTGTTCATCGTTTATACGAGCGAATGAAAAATGGAACATTGCATATCCCAGCAATTAATGTCAATGATTCTGTTACAAAATCAAAATTCGATAATAAATATGGATGCCGTGAATCGTTGGTTGATGCAATTCGCAGAGCAACAGATTTAATGTTAGCTGGTAAAGTTGCTGTTGTTGCAGGTTATGGTGATGTTGGGAAAGGCTCTGCAGAATCATTGAGTTCTCAAGGAGTGCGAGTAATTATTACTGAAATAGATCCTATTTGTGCTTTACAAGCTGCAATGGATGGCTACCAAGTAATGAAAATGGATAATGCAATTAAGGAATCTGATATAATTGTAACAGCTACAGGGAATAAAAACATTATTAGTGAACGCCATTTTAAAGCAATGAAGCACAATGCAATTGTTTGTAATATTGGTCATTTTGATAATGAAATTGATATGGCTTGGTTAAATAAAAATCATGGTGCATCAAAAGATGAAATTAAACCTCAGGTGGATAAGTATACGGTAGACGGTAAGGATATTATTGTTCTTGCTGAAGGGCGTTTAGTAAACTTAGGTTGTGCTACAGGTCATCCTTCATTTGTAATGAGTAACTCTTTTACAAATCAAACATTAGCTCAGTTGGAGCTTTGGTTGAATACTGATAAGTACGAAAATAAAGTTTATACTTTACCAAAACATTTAGATGAGAAAGTTGCTCGTTTACACCTTGGTAAAATTAATTGTGAATTAGATGTTTTAAGTGATGAACAAGCTGAATACATAGGAGTTTCTGTTGATGGCCCATTTAAATCCGATGCATACAGATATTAAAATTCAATCATTACAAATAAAAAACGCCGCTTAAAGCGGCGTTTTTTATTTGTAATGATTAGTTTATTAGAAATTATAAGATGTCAATTAATTATAAATGTGAAGCGTATTGCCATCGTAAGATGTGTTGTAAGCTTTAAGCGGAAATCCCGCTGGACTTTGAACAACACTGCCATCATAAATTGAAAATTTTGAATGACAACAAGTGTCTACAGCAAAAATATTTGTTGCATCAACTACAACTGTTGCGCATGGCTGACTCGATTGGTAAGTGCAATTTCTGTCATAAGCCACAAACTCGGAATTTGATTTTCTGTAAATTAATATACCTCTGACGCCACCATTAATATATACCCAACCACCAACAGCATTTAAATTTATATAGCTCGGAAGGTTTGGGTATATATAAATGTCAACACCAACAATTGGAATACTATTATTAGTATCTTTTTTACAACTATTAAGGAATGTAAAACAAAAAAAGAAACTAAAACCGACTAAAAATATAGCTTTCATAAAATGTTTCATTATTAACAAAGCTACTAAAAAATACAATTTCATTTTTTTTGATTTATTTTTTAGCTCAATAATTATTATTTTTGTTTTAGACTCTTTTAATAAATGAAAAATTATCTTTTTGTTTGTTTGTTCATTTTTCTTATTCCTGTTTTTGGATTATCCCAAGAAGCTAGTTCTGCAAAGGATAAGGCTAAAGCTCCGGCATCAGCTCGCGCGCAGCATAGGGAGGCTAAAAAAAAATGGAAAGAAAGTCGAATGATTGAAATGGAACAAAAAAGGGCTATTAAAGAAAATGATAAACGCCTTCAAACTAAAGCAACATTGAAGCGGATGCGTCAAACAAAGCGTAAAAGCGAGCGTATGAGGAATAATAGGAAAGAGTTTTTTCTAGTTCGTTGGTTTAAATACAAGCATCACTAAAAATAAATTCAATTATTTGTTTTAATAAAATTATAGGGGTATTGTATTTTAAAATACCACTATTCCTCAGTAATCATAATTATATTTTTTGTGAAATTTTTCAATCATTTACAATTTTAACAAATAATTTAGCCTGTTTTTTCTTGTTTCTAATTGATTTTCAATTCGCTACGGTTAATATTTATCTTTTTGTGAGTTTGTTATACCTAAAAAAATATTTGCATATGAAAAATAAATAATATTATATTTACAAACTTCTTTTTGCACGAGTTTATTTATAAAAAATTAATAATATGCTACAAAAAATACTATCTACTTTATCTATTATTGTTGTATCAACAGGGTTAATGCTCTCTCAAAATGAGGCAGCTATAAAGGTTAAGCTTACGGATAAGGCCAATAAAGAAACTATTCCATTTGCCAATATTGTTGTTGAAATGGGTGGTATTCAAGCAGGAGTGGGAACTACAAATATTGACGGAGAGGTAACAATTAAGCCTTTAAATCCAGGTAAATACAATGTAAAGGCTACATATGTTGGTTACCAAGCCGTAGATATCAATAATATTTCTCTTTCTGTTGGCAAAACGGTATATCTTAATGTTGAAATGTCTGCTGGGCAGCAATTGCAAGAAGTTGAAGTTGTAGATTGGACTGTGCCATTAATTGATCCAGATACTAAATCAGGGCAAACTGTTACTCGTGAACAGTACCAAAATATGGCAACTAAAAATGTTAATTCGGTTGCTGCAACAACTGCAGGTGTATATCAATCAGATGAAGGTGGTGCTCTTAATGTAAGAGGGTCTCGTTCGGATGGTACTGCATATTATGTCGATGGTCAAAAAGTTATTGGAAGCGCTGGTGTGCCTCAGTCAAGTGTGGATCAAGTAACAACCATCGTTGGTGGAACACCCGCAGAATACGGTGATGCAACTGGTGGTATTATTTCTATTACAACTAGAGGTCCTGCAAGTAGATATACAGGTGGTATAGAGTTAATTTCCTCAGGGATTGGTGAAAAAAAAGGGTTAGACGCATATGGATATAATTTTGTAGGTTTTTCTGTAAATGGTCCAATTTTAACCAAAAAAGATTCAAGCAATTCTTCAAAAAAATCAATACTGGGTTTTAGTTTATCTGGAGAGGTTTATACGGAGAAAGATGCTGACCCATCTGCAATTGGTTTTTATCAAGTAAAGAAAGATAAATTAACAGATTTAGAAAATACCCCTTTAAGGGTAAATCCAAATGGTGCAGGAGGGTTTGTATTTAATTCCGATTACGTAACAGCGAGTGATTTAGAAAAAATAAAAGCTAGAAATAATGTTAGATCAAACACATTACGTTTAAATGGTAAAATTCAATATCAGCCAACAACTAATATGGGTATTACCTTCGGAGGATCTGTTGACTATGGAAAACGCCATGCATTTGTTTACGAATATGCATTATTTAATCCAGTAAATAACCCTCAAACAATCTCTAATACATGGAGAGCATACGCAAAATTGACACAGAAATTTAATTCTGCAACATCTAAAGAAGATGAAAAATCAGTTTCTCTGATTAAAAACGCTTATTTTACGCTTCAGGCTAGTTATGAAAAAACTTCAGGTATTACTCAGGATGACAATCATAAAGCCAATTTTTTTGATTATGGTTATATAGGGAAATTTGTTCAAAAAAAGCAACCCGATTATATTTTTGAACCAAGAGATGGAAATGGAATTAAAACGGGAGACCCCAATAAAGATACTATCCTAGCTTTTTATCAAGATGGTTTTCAAGATGTTAGTTTATCCTATACCCCAAGCGATATTAATGCTACTGGGGCAGCATACACAAATCAATATTTTGCATCCCATACTGCTCACAATTTAAATGATGTTCAAGCTGGTTTAGGTATGGCAAATGGTGATCGTCCTGGAGATGTTTACGCACTGTGGTATAATACAGGTCGTCAATATGGTGGTTACGATAAAAGTGATGCAAGCCAATTTCGTGTTTTCGCTAATTTTTCAGCAGATATTAAAAAACATGCTGTTCAAATGGGGTTTGAATATGAGCAAAGAAATCAACGAGATTTTAGTTTAAGTCCTATTGGTCTATGGACTCAAATGAGGCAATTAGCCAATGCTCACCTTACACAATTAGATACCAACCAAATATTAAGAACTGATTTGTCTGGAACATACAATTATTATGATTTTAATAGATTAAATGATAATATTGCTCCTGATGGTTCTTCTAGAGGTACCCAAAGGGAATTTGACAGAGGATTAAGAACTGCTCTTGGGTACAATGTAAATGGTGTTGATTTTATTGACATAGATTCCTATACTCCAGAACAAATACAAGCAGCTGGAGGTTTAAAATTATTTAGTGCTGATGATTTATTAAATAGTGGAGGTACTCAATATGTTAGTTATTATGGATTTGATCATACAGGTAAGAAAATAACCGGTAAGCCAAGTTTAGACGATTTCTTTACTAAAAAAGATGAAAAAGGTAATTATACTCGTGAAATAGGAGCGTATCAACCTATTTATATTGCGGGTTACATTGAAGATAAATTTGATTTTAAAGATTTAAAATTTAATATAGGTCTTCGTATTGATCGTTTTGATGCAAATCAAAAAGTATTAAAAGATAAATATTTATTGTATGAAGCACACACTGCTGGTGAGAAAATTGTTGCAGATAAATTTGGAGCAACTCCTTCTAATATCGGTAGCGATTATGTTGTTTATGTTGATGATAAGAATAATCCTTCAAGAGTTGTAGGATATAGAAATGAAGATGTTTGGTATAATGCCCAAGGTGCTGTAATTAGTAGCCCTTCAGCTTTAACAGGCTCTAATACTACTGATGGTTCTATTAATCCATATTTGGTTGATCCGCAAAATAAAACTATTTCATCTAAAGTTTTTGAAGATTATACGCCGAAAATTAATTTGATGCCTCGTATAGCTTTTGCTTTTCCTATTTCTGATGTAGCTAACTTTTTTGCTCACTACGATATCTTAACGCAACGCCCTCCAGGCTATAATAGATTGGATCCAGTTCAATATTTAAATATCCAATCTGGTTCAGGAAATGTTATTAATAATCCTAATTTAAAACCTGAAAAAACAATTGATTATGAATTAGGGTTCGAACAGGTATTGAACGAGAAAAAAAATTCGGTTATTAAAATCTCTGCTTTCTATCGTGAGTTAAGAGATATGGTTAATGGTGTTCAAGTTTTTGACGCATATCCAAATACATATAATACATTTGCGAATATTGACTTTGGTACAGTAAAAGGTGTATCGCTATCATATGATTTAAGACGACTAGCAAGCGGTGTTTCATTAACCGCTAGTTATACGTTGCAGTTTGCAGATGGTACAGGATCTAGTGCAAGTGATGGAGTGAATTTAGCAGCTTCTGGTGAGCCTAATTTACGTGTTCCCCATCCTTTGGATTTTGATCAACGTCACACAATTGTAATGAATGTCGATTATCGTTTTGGATCAGGAAAAGATTACAATGGTCCTGTATGGACTCGTAAAAAAGGTAGCGATAAAGAGAAGTCTTTTAAAATATTTGAAAACGTTGGAGCTAATATAGTTGCTAGAGCGGGTTCTGGGACACCCTATAGCCGACAAGCTAACATTACCCAAGAAGCGCCATTCGGAGTTTCACAAAGAAGTACTTTAGCTGGCTCTATCAATGGTTCAAATTTACCTTGGAATTTTAAGATTGATATGAGAATTGATAAAGATCTTGAATTGACTTGGGGAGGTAAAAAAGAAGGTGAAGAAAAGAAACATGCCAACTTAAATATTTATTTACAAGTGTTAAATGTACTGAACACTAAAAATATAAATTATGTTTATAGGGCTACTGGTAATCCTAATGATGATGGTTTCTTGGCTTCAGCAACAGGTCAAACTACAATCGCATCTCAAATTAGTCCACAATCTTATACTGATTTGTACGATGTAAAAATTAACAATCCTAATAATTATAGTCGTCCAAGAGTTATACGTTTAGGTTTATTGCTTGATTTTTAATAATACGAGTGGCTTTTAAATAAAATAATTTTATCATCCCTTTAACGGAGTATAAAAACAGAAATATGAAAACGAATTCTTTTAAAATTATCACAGTAGTAGTATTAGCTTTCTCTTTAAATGTTAGTGCAAGAGAAAATATTGGAGTGCAAACACCTTCAAATACAAATCCATATAAGTCAATTATGTCTGGATGTGTTAATGCAACTGCCCAAGCAGATTTGGATATTAATAACGTGCGAGCCAAAATATTGAATGGTGGTGATATGTGGTGGGATATTTTCGGATCAACTCTTGCGGCATATATGATTCCAAAGTTACCTGCGGGCCAGGTAGGACCGAGTTCTCAGTTTGCTAGTTCTCTTTGGATAGGGGGATATGATGCTGGTGGGCAATTAAAATCTGCAGCTCAAACTTATCGTCAGAGTGGTAATGATTATTGGCCAGGGCCTTTAACATCTTCTGCAACTGTAGACCCTACTACTTGTGTTGCTTGGGATAAATTTTTTAAAATTAATAGATTAGACGTAGAAAATTATTACAACTGGTTTATTAATGGTCAACAAGGAGCCAACCCAGTTTCTAGTACAGCTATGGATGTTATAAATTCATGGCCTGCTTATGGTCCTGAAGGACAACCTTTGGCTCCATATTGGGATGTTAATTCCGATGGTAATTATGACCCAGCTGCTGGCGATGTACCCGATTTTGATATTACAGGTAAAAGAGGGTGTGCTGCTCAACTTTATGGTGACCAGTGTTTGTATTGGGTTTTTAATGATAAAGGAAATATTCACACAGAAACGGGAGGTTCAGGTATTGGCTTGGAAATTCAAGCTCAAGCTTTTGGTTTTAAAACTAATGATGAAATCAATAATGCAACTTTTTATAAATATAAAGTAATTAATAAATCATCTTTTAGAATAGATAGTACTTTCTTTGGAGTATGGGATGATGCTGATTTAGGGTGGTATAAAGATGATTTTGTTGGATGTGATGTTACTCTTGGTCTTGGGGTTCTTTATAATGCTACATTAATTGATGGTACTGGTCAGCTTACTGCATATGGTGCAAATCCTCCTGCCGTTGGTATTGACTTTTTTGAGGGACCATTTAAAGATCCTGATGGCTTAGATAATTTGGCAAATGTAAAACCACCGAGTTTTCTTAATTATGGTGATGGAATTATTGATAATGAGCGTTTAGGTATGGGTAAATTTATGTATTTTAATAATAATACAAACTCTCAAAATGGAAACCCTACTCCTGGTGATGATTGTTATCAGTATTTAACTGGTACTTGGAGAAATGGTACGCACATTACATACGGTGGTGCAGGTACAACTGGAACGGTACAGTGCGACTATATGTTTCCCGGAACATCCGATCAGGCTCATTTTTTTGGAACAAATGGTGTGCAAGTAGCGCCTTGGGACGAAATTACATCAAACAATACACCTGATGATAGACGTTTTTTAGAAAGTGCTGGTCCGTTTAAATTGCAACCAGGCGCTGTGAATACAGTAACAATAGGTGTTCCATGGGCGCGCGCTACTCAAGGTGGGCCTTTAGCATCTGTAGCTTTGTTAAAGGGAGCTGATGCTAAAGCTCAGCTTTTATTCAACAATTGTTTTGCTACGCTTAATGGACCTACTGCGCCTAATTTAGCAATTCAGGAGTTAGATAAAGAATTAATTCTTACATGGTCTAATCCTAGTAGTTCAAACAATGTGAATGAAAGGTATTCGGAGGATTATGATAAAGCCAGTGGAACAGATTCTGTATATCGTTTTCAAGGATATCAGGTTTATCAATTAAAGGATGAGTCTGTTACATCAACTGATTTACTTAATATTGATAAAGCTCGATTAGTTTTGCAATGTGATAAGGTTGATGGAGTAAAACAAATTATTAATTATAAGTATGATCCTAACTTACAAGCCCTTATTCCTCAAGAAATGGTAAATGGCGCTAATTTAGGTATAGTTCACTCCGTTTCTGTTAAGGATGATAAATTTGCAACTGGAGATAATAGACTAGTTAATCACAAAACATATTATTTTGCAATTGTTGCTTATGGTTATAGCCCAACTTTGTTACCTAATTATAATCAATTAACAGATTATTTGCCTTATATTTCAGGTAGGTTTCAAGCTGATGGTGCAACTGTTTTTGAACATCATGGAATTCCTCATATTCCTTCTGCTGAAGCTGGAGGTACAGAACAGCATTCGACGTTTGGCTTAGGTCCAAAGTTAAAGCGAATTGAAGGGAAAGGTAATTCTGGAAATGTTTTAGATTTTACAACAGCTACTGTTGAAGAAATTTTAACATCTCCTAATGGTATTTCATTAAATCCTGTGTATGAAAACAGTGCAGGTCCTGTTAGTATAAAGGTAATCGATCCATTAAATGTACCTGAAGGAAATTTTAGATTTACTTTAAAAGGTAAATATCCTAAAACTGGAACATCTGCAAATATTACAATTCAGGATTCGTCTAGATGGGAGTTGACAAATTTAACTACAGGAGAAACGGTTTATTCCGAAACATCTATTAAAGTTCAAAATGAACAATTAATTAATGGGCAAATATCTTCTATACCTGTTTCAATAGCAAATCCTTCTGGATATGTTCAAAAATGGGGTTTAGCTGTTACTACCCAATATACCGTAGATCCTGGATTAGTAACTTCTGTAAATAATGGGTTTTTAGAGGCATCTATGACTTTTGCTGATGAAAATAAAAGATGGTTAACGGGATTAAAAGATCAAGACGGACCATCTGATGCAAATTGGATTCGTTCTGGTACAGCAACTTTTACTTCAACCGATGCTGTTTATAATGATTTTAGCGGTGTAGATGATATACAAGCATATGAAAAAGTAGTTGATGGAATATGGGCTCCGTTCAGATTGTGTTCATTTACTGTTTCTCCTGTTGCAAATCCAATTATTTCGCAAGCAGGTCCAGGTTGGGGCCCCTCAACTCCGAATGCTGCAAATTTGATTAAAAATTTAGCTAGTGTTGATGTAATAATTACTAATGATAAGTCGAAGTGGACTCGTTGTCCTATTTTAGAATTGGCCGAGTCTCCATTATTGGCTATAGGAGGAACAAAAAAATTGGATTTAAGAAGTTCTTTGTCTGTTGACAAGCAAGGATTAAATTCTACCCAGGCAGGTTACAATGTAGCTGAAGGAGACTTAACTAGCACAACAGGGATGGGGTGGTTCCCTGGATATGCAATAAATATCGAAACTGGTGAGCGCTTGAACATGGCTTTTGGTGAAGATTCTTGGCTAGCCACGGATCATGGAAATGATATGTTATGGAATCCAACATCTTCAAGAAATTCTACTAATGGGGATCCAATTTATGGAGGAAAACATTATATATATGTTTTTGGTCACAATGGAGATGCAAAATTTGCTTCAAACGCTCCAAAATTAGCTAATGAGTTTAAAAATATTACACGTTATGATGCTGGTGATGCTTTATATAAACTACTTTCAACTGCAGGAAATCCTTCTTTAACTCAGGTTCAAAGAGATGCATACAAAAAACTGGTTTATTCAGATGCTATGTGGGTTAATATTCCTTTGTTAGCAAACGGACATTCAATAGGTTCTTACAATTCTTCTGCTCCATTTGAATGTGATGTTAAGGTTAAAATACGGGTTTCGAAACCATATGCAAAATATGGTACTGGAGCTCAAAATTTTGCAGCAGACAATGATCTTATAGTTGGAAATACCTATTTTGTAGAAAACGGACCAATATTACATAATGGATTAGCTGTTGCATTGGGAAGTTCTTTTGTAGCCGTAAATTCTACGTGGGATACAATCTTTACAGGCGCTACCCCTGCATATAACCCTGTTGTTAGAGCAACCGTTAATAATGCTGACCCTGTATATGAGTTTAATACAAGTGATATTCAGACACATAAGAATGATGCTGTAGCGGCAAAAAGCGCTTTGGATTTGATTAATATTGTTCCAAATCCTTATTATGCATATTCCGCATATGAAAAATCTTCTGCTCAAAATATTGTTAAAATTACTAATCTACCTGAAAATTGTACCGTGTCAATTTATACATTGAATGGTACATTGATTAGACAATTCAAAAGGGATGAAACAAAAACTGTTGAAACTTTTAGTAATCAAAAAACAGCTTCATTGGATTGGGATTTAAAAAATAGTTCTAGAATTCCTATTTCCAGTGGTTTATATATTATTTATATTGATGTACCTGGAGTTGGAGAAAAAATACTAAAATGGTTTGGTGTAATGCGTCCATTAGACTTAGAATCATACTAAAAATATTTAGGTTCTGAAACAGATATTGAAAATGAATTTATGTAAAATGACAAATATGAAAAAATCTTATAATTTATTGACTACATCCTCTTTTATTGGATTACTAATTGGTTTTGCAAGTTCTTTATTTGCAGGGAATCCTGACCGTGCTGGTCAGGCTGGTGCAACAGAATTACTTATTAATCCTTGGGCTCGTAGTTCTGGATGGGCAGGAGCAAATGTTGCAGGATCAAGAGGGTTAGAGTCGATGTACACTAATATTGCAGGTACCGCATTTACAAAAAAAACGGAATTGATGTTTGCCCGTACTCAGTGGTTAAAAGGAACAGATATAAATATTAATTCCTTTGGTTTAACTCAACATGTTGGTGAAACAGGAGCTGTAGGTTTGGCTATTACAGCAATGGATTTTGGTGATATTCCAATAACAACAGTTGATGCTCCAGAACCAATTAGCGGAACATTTTCTCCTCAATATTTAAATATTGGATTGTCTTATGCAAAAGGATTTTCTGATAATATTTATGGAGGTATGGCTATTAAAGTAATAACCGAAAAAATTGCGAACCTAAGTGCAAGAGGAATAGCTTTGGATGCAGGTATCCAATATGTTACTGGTAAAAATGATCAAATGAAATTTGGTATAGCATTGAAAAATGTAGGACCACGTATGAAATATTCAGGTGATGGCTTATCATTTAAAACTCCTGTTCCTTCAACTACTCAAAATACAACAATGACTGTTGAGCAGCGTGCAGCACAATATGAATTACCTTCTTTACTTAATATTGGTGCAGGTTATGATTTTTATTTTAATCAAGATAGTATTAAATTAAAAGATAATCGTATAACGGCAATGGTTGCATTTACTTCGAATTCTTTTTCTAAAGATGAAATAAAATTTGGTGCTGAATATGGTTGGAAGAATATCTTAATGGTAAGAGTAGGATATTGCTATGAAAAAGGTATATTAACAACGGATACTAGAACAACTGTATATACTGGGCCAACAGCAGGGTTTTCATTAGAGATGCCATTTGGTAAAAACAAATCTACATTTGCATTAGATTATTCATATAGGTCTACCAACCCTTTTGGAGGCACTCACTCTATAGGCGCAAGAATAAATTTATAAAATTTAATTTATATATTTGTATTGTTAAGAGAGTTTCGCGTATATGTGGAACTCTCTTTGTAATTTTAATAAAAGACTATAAAAAAATTAAACTATGTCGCACGTATCGTATTTTACAGAAGAAGGAATGAAAAAATTGAGGGATGAGCTACATCAATTAAAAACTCACGAAAGGGCAGCTATGTCAAAACAAATAGCAGAGGCTCGGGATAAGGGTGATTTGTCTGAAAATGCAGAGTACGATGCAGCAAAGGAGGCGCAAGGGTTACTTGAATTAAAAATTTCGAAATTAGAGATAATTGTTAGTAATGCTCGCTTGATTGATGAATCTACATTGGATGCTTCAAAGGTGCTTATTCATTCGATTGTTAAAATAAAAAATATAGCAAACGGTGCAAGTATGACTTATACTCTTGTTGCTGAAAATGAAGCTGATTTAAAGGCAGGTAAAATATCCGTCGATTCACCTATAGGAAAAGGTTTGTTAGGTAAAAAACTTGGCGAAATAGCTGATATTACAGTTCCTTCAGGTACTATTAAATTCGAAATTATTGAAATATCAAGATAAGTTATGTCAAGCATTTTTACTAAAATAATTAATGGAGAAATTCCATGTTATGAGATAGCTTCAACAGATAAGTTTTTAGCTTTTTTAGATGTATTTCCATTGGTTCACGGACATGTTTTGGTTATTCCTAAAAAAGAAATTGATTATATTTTTGATATTGATGATACAGATTTGGCAGAGATGATATTATTTGCTAAAAAAGTTTCAAAAGCAATAAAAAAATCTGTAGTCTGTAAGCGCATAGGTGTTGCTGTAATAGGTTTAGAAGTACCTCATGCACACATCCATTTGGTGCCCATGAATACAGTTAATGATATTAATTTTACAATGCCTAAATTGAAACCGACTCAAGAGGAATTGAAAATGATGGCAGAAAAAATTAGAGCTAATTTTTAATTACCCTTTTTTGTTTGGATTGTCTGCCAAAAAAGCTTTCCAGCCGGTATATGATTTTGATGAAGTTCCAGGCTTACGTTGAAAGTGATGACAGACTGCGGCAGCCAAAGCATCAGAAGCATCTAAAAATTCAGGTTTTTCTTTAAAGTTTAAAAGTGTCATTAGCATAGCAGACACTTGCTCTTTTGAAGCATTACCATTACCTGTAACAGATTGTTTTATTTTTTTTGGCGAATACTCTTGTATTGGAATTTTTTTAGATAAAGCACCAGCAATAGCAACACCTTGCGCTCTTCCAAGTTTCAACATGGATTGCACATTTTTTCCAAAGAATGGCGCTTCAATCGAAAGCTCATCGGGTTTATATTCATCAATTAAACTAACAACTTTCTCGAATATTTTTTGAAGTTTTAAAGCGTGATCAGCAATTTTTTCAAGACGTAAAACCCCCATCACTATCAACTCAATTTTAGCTCCTTTTACGTGAATTAATCCGTAGCCCATTACTGTTGTTCCTGGGTCGATTCCTAAAATTATTTTATCGGTTGTTATAGCAGAACTAACAGCTCTTTTTGTTATCATTGTTGAGGATTATGCAACTACCACTTAATAAACGTTTTTACAAAGTTATAAGTCTTTTAGCAAAGACGTTGATTTTATTTTTATCATTTTGGTATATTATTTATAAAATTAAATCATCCTCTTCAGTAATTGATTTACACGATTTATTATCCAATTCAAATTTTATTTTTTTTATTGCAACTTGTTTGTTAATGCCTTTAAATTGGGGTTTGGAAGCTTTTAAATGGAAAACATTAATAGCTCCATTAGAAAATATTTCGTTTCCAAAATCATTAAAATCAGTATTGGCTGGTGTTACCGTAAGTATTTTTACACCTAATAGAGTGGGGGAGTTTGCAGGGCGTATTTTTTTTTTAGAAAAAGCAGATAAAATCCAAGCTACGTTAAAAATTTTTTTGGGCAGTATTTCTCAATTCTCAATTACCATTTTTGCTGGATTAATTGCTTTGTTTATGTATTACAAAAAAGGCTTCAATTTAATACATTCATTGGCTATTTCTGATGTTGCAGTTTTAAAAGTTATGTCGATTTTTATTTTTTTTCTGTTAATATGTTTGATGCTAATGTATAAAAAGAAAGTAGTTTTTTCTGAAAAAATTCAAGCATATATCAACATACTATTTGAAATTAAACGCACTGAATTTTTTAAAATAAATACACTTTCTTTAATCAGATATTTTGTTTTTTCATTTCAGTATTACCTGGTTTTGTTGTTATTTAACATCGCTATTGATTTTGAAATTGCATTTATGTTAATAGCATTGGTGTTTTTTATTTCAACAGCTATTCCAACGTTTGCCTTTACAGAAGTAGTTGTTAGGGGTGCAACATCGGTTTATTTTTTTAGTATTGTTACCAATAATAATAATGCTATTGTTGCAGCATCTTTTGTTTTGTGGATAATTAACTTAGCTATACCGGCTTTGATAGGTAGTGTTTTTTTATGGAAGGTGAAGTTGATTAAAGAAAACTAAAAATCCTCAATAATGAGGATTTTTAGTTTTAGAATAATTTATTTAAATTTATTTCAATAT
>CANCPZ010000024.1 GCA_947380175.1 Bacteroidota bacterium
GTTATGTAAATGCAAGTAATAGTGTACTCGTTTTTGTAAAGGCTGCTAGTGCCATTTCTCAAGCTACGCCCAACACTAACATTACTAGCTATACTGCAAATACAGCATTTGGATCAGGAACAGCATATCAAAATGATGCAGCTGCTTATTGTGTTTATAAGGGAGACGGCACGAGTGTTACTGTTACTGGCTTAACACAAGGTGTAACCTATCATGTGTTAATTTATGCTGCTATTGATGCTACAGTTTGTGGCACATTTATATACTCAAATGGAGTAACTACAAATACTACCATTCATTTACCTGTAAACTATTATGTTGATAACAATTCGAATATAGGAGATATTTTCACTATAGGTTCTGCCAGTGGAAACAACTCAGCGACTGGCACTTCAGCAAATCCATTCCTTACTCTTGGGAAGGCTCTATCAGTAGCAATGTATGGCGATAATATTTATGTGGATGCAGGAACCTATGCTGCAGACTACAATTTAAATATTACTGTGCCAGTTACAATTACAGGTGCTGGTTTAGATGTAACAGTTTTTGATAATGGCCATAGCGGTACAACGGGTCATGGATTTGCTCAGATAAGTGCGACTGTTACAATGAATAATTTTTCATTAAAACAATTTGGAGACGATACTGGAGGAATGGGTCAAGTTATTACAATTAAAAATACAGGTATTGTACCTACTGTAACCATTAATAATATCCAACTTACTTATAGTGGCTCAGGCTCAGGCTATGCGCCCATTTTGATTACAACAAATACAATTGTCAATATTAATGGTGGTGGATCAACATGCAATAGCGATGTGTCTTATCCTGCAGGTGGAGGTATTGATATTGTTGGAACAGGAATAACCGCCACCATAAAAAACTATTTATTTATTAATGGATATAAAACAGGTGTTTCTGCAATTGGACCAGGCGAAGGAATTGCTATTACAAATGCCGACAATACCACTACAGTAAATGTTTCAAATTCATTATTTTCAAATAATAATTTTGATTACAATGGAAATTATGGCGGAACTATTTATCAAACGAGTGGTGTTTTAAATTTAACAGATTGTGTTATTGAAAAATCGACAACACTAGGAGGATCGTCTCAGATAGGCACTGTAATGAGTATGACTGGAGGAACTGCTACATTCAACAGAGTTTTAGTTCAAAATAATACCACCACTGGTGGAAGTATTTATGGAACAATAGGGGTTAAAGGTGGGACATTAAATATTAATAATAGTTATTTTAAAGGTAATTACAATTTATCAAACAGAGGGAATGATATCTATACAGAAGGAGGAACGATTATTGTAACCAACACTAAGCTTGGAAGTGCAACAAATTCGGTATATAACAATTCAGGAACAATTACAATTTCAAGTTCAAGTCCATCAGGAGTTGATCCAAGCTATTCTGGCTCAGTTACTTTTATTAACCATAATTCTCCAAGTGCTTTTACAACACCTCATACAGTAGGCTTTTCAGGTACTTGTAAAACGTTAACCATACTACCAATTGAACTTGTAAAATTTGTTGGTGAATGCTCCAATAATCACATAGTGTTAATGTGGCAAACAGCCACTGAAACAAATAACAATTATTTCTTTATTGAAAGATCAATTGATGGAATAAATTTTACAAAAATAGGAACCGTGAAAGGTGCTGGTTCTTCTACAAGTTACTCAAATTATAGTTTTATTGACGAAGATCTACTTGAAGATGTTAGTTATTACCGCTTGCGTCAAGAGGATTACAATGGAGAATCCAGTATTTCCGATGTTATAGCTATGGAACATTTATGCGATGAAAAAGATGATTCTGAAATTTCGGTATACCCTAACCCTTCATCCAATTATTTTAATTTGGAATTAAAATTATTTAAATCGGCTCGGGTAGAATTTGAAATATACAATGGCGTTGGTTCAATTGTAAAATCAATGCCTAAAAAAAACTACGAACTAGGTTTACAAACAGAAACAATTGATTTAAGTAATTTTACTGCAGGAATATATTATTTAAAAGTAACCATCAACAATAAAAACTATTTCCAAAAGGTAGTTAAATTTTAATTGATAGACCGTTATATAACTAAGCACGAATTAATTCAGACACACTAATAATAATCTTTTTTTTATTTTAATTCTTACAAAAAACAAATATATTTGCATCATTACTATGAAAAACAGATTCTCAACTATTATTGTCATTATTCAAAACCCATAAGGGAAGGGTAATGCCATGCATATATAAGCCTTTCCTAATTGGGAAGGCTTTTTTTTTGTAATTTTAAAAACTAAAAAAATGTATTACAACAGCAGCACAGAAGTATTTTATGATGGGCAATGGTTAAAAGCACAAGATTTAACTATAAGCCCCTATGTTCAAACAATGCATTATGGTAGTGGTGTATTTGAAGGTATCCGTTCGTATGAAACTCCAGACGGAACGCGAATTTTTAAATCGGAAGAACACTACAAACGCTTACTTTATTCGGCCGAAAAAATGCATTTAAAAGTTCCATATACATATGATGAGTTTACAAATTTTACATATCAATTATTAGAAAAAAACAACTTAAAAAATGCGTATATACGTCCATTAATTTTTGCCGGACAAAACATGACTTTAACCCCAACAGATGAAGTACATGTTATGATTTGCGCTTGGGAGTGGGCTAAATATTTGGGTAATAAATTAAGCGATGTAATGATTTCATCTTACCAGCGACCAAATCCTAAATCATGCCATGTTGAAGCAAAAGTAACTGGTCATTATATTAATTCGATACTTGCTACTACCGAAGCTAAACAAAAAGGCTTTGATGAAGCTCTATTATTAGATATGAATGGAAATATTGCTGAAGGTCCAGGGGCTAACTTTTTTTATGAAAAAGACAATGTACTTTTCACTGCTCCCCTAGGTAACATTTTAGCTGGTATAACGCGTGCTACTATGTTCGAATTATGTGATGACTTAGGATTTAAATTGGTAGAAAAGTATTTCACACCCGAAGATGTAAAAGGTTCTGATAGCGCATTCTTTACAGGAACAGCAGCCGAAGTTTCGGGAATAAATTCATTAGACAGGGTACCTTTCAAATTAAAATGGGAAGATTCTTTAGGAGCTATATTACAAGCAAAATACATCAGAAGAGTTTCTTTTAATGAGTTCGGAAATTTTTCATTAGTTTAAAAAATAAAATGGAACTAAACAAATACAGTAAAACCGTTACACAAGACGAATCGCAACCTGCATCACAAGCAATGTTATACGGGATTGGATTAACAGATGCCGATATGAAAAAACCGCAAGTAGGTATTGCATCTACTTGGTATGAAGGCAATACATGTAACATGCATTTGAATTTACTTTCAAAACATGTAAAAGAAGGAGTTCAAAAAAACGATTTAGTAGGGTTACAATTCAATACAATCGGAATAAGCGATGGCATTACAAATGGTACCGAAGGTATGCGATATTCACTAGTTTCGCGTGAAATTATTGCCGATTCTGTTGAATCAGTTACTGCAGCGCATTATTACGATGGTTTAATAACCATAGCAGGCTGTGATAAAAACATGCCTGGTGTAGCAATGGCTATGTTACGTGTAAACCGACCTTCAATAATGGTTTATGGAGGTACAATTGCTTCAGGAAATTACAAAGGAAAACAATTAAATATAGTTTCTGCTTTTGAAGCATTAGGACAAAAATACGCTGGAACAATAAGCGATGAAGATTTTAAAGGTGTAATTAAAAATGCTTGTCCAGGTGCAGGTGCTTGCGGTGGTATGTATACTGCAAACACTATGTCATCAGCTATTGAAGCATTGGGATTGAGTTTACCCTACAGTTCTTCTAATCCTGCAATGAGCAAAGAAAAAAAAGAAGAGTGTTTAAAAGCAGGTAAATTTTTGAAATTACTTTTAGAAAAAGACATCAAACCTTCTGACATTGTTACAAAAAAATCATTTGAAAATGCATTGACTGTGGCTGTTGCACTTGGCGGATCAACCAATGCTGTTTTACATTTGTTGGCAATGGCAAAAACAGCTAATGTTGATTTTACATTAGAAGATGTTACACGCATAAATGAAAAAACGCCTGTGGTGGCAGATTTAAAACCAAGTGGACCCTATTTAATGGAGGATGTATTTGCTGTTGGAGGAATACCTGCGGTAATGAAATACTTATTAGAAAATGGCTTATTACATGGCGATTGCTTAACCGTTACTGGAAAAACAATCAAAGAAAATTTGGAATCTTTACCAGCTTTACCGTCAAATCAAAAGGTAATTGTTGATATAAACAATCCTATAAAAAAATCAGGACATTTACGAATACTATATGGTAACTTATCTCCAGAAGGTTCAGTTGCAAAAATTACAGGAAAAGAAGGAGAGCAATTTAAAGGACCAGCCATAGTTTTTGAAAATGAATTTGAATGCATTACAGGTATCCGGGAAGGAAAAGTAAAAGCTGGACAAGTTATTGTGATAAGGAATGAAGGTCCAAAAGGAGGTCCTGGCATGCCTGAAATGTTAAAACCTACATCAGCTTTAATAGGTGCAGGATTAGGCAGCAGTGTAGCTTTAATTACTGATGGCCGCTTTTCAGGAGGCACCCATGGCTTTGTTGTAGGTCATGTCTGTCCAGAAGCATTTGATGGAGGTCCGATAGCATTAGTAAAAGATGGAGACCTCATTACGATTGATGCGGTCAAGAATTCAATAAATATTGATCTTACAATTGAAGAATTAGTAGAAAGAAAAAAAAGCTGGAAACAATCAGATTACAAAGTAAAGTTTGGTGTTTTGTATAAATATTCAAAACAAGTAAGCTCTGCAAGCACGGGTTGCGTAACTGATTTATAAATATAAAAATGACACACAACAAATACAACAAAGAAATAACTGGTGCAGAAGCTGTAATATTGGCTCTATTGGACGAAGGCGTAAAGGATGTTTTCGGATATCCAGGGGGAGCAATTATGCCAGTTTACGATGCCCTTTATGACTATTCTGAACAACTAACACATTACCTAGTTCGTCACGAACAAGGTGCAACACACGCAGCACAAGGATATTCGAGAGTATCTGGAAAACCAGGTGTTGTGTTTGCTACATCAGGGCCAGGAGCAACAAATTTAATAACAGGTATTGCTGATGCACAAATTGATTCAACCCCAATGGTATGTATAACAGGTCAAGTACACTCACATTTACTTGGTACAGATGCATTTCAGGAAACTGATGTTGTAGGCATTTCTATGCCTGTTACCAAATGGAATATACAAGTTACAACTGCAGATGAAATTGCACCAGCTATAGCGAAGGCATTTTTTATTGCAACGAGTGGTCGTCCAGGACCTGTTCTTGTTGATATTACAAAGGATGCACAATTTGGAAAAACAATTTACAATCACAAAAAATGTGAAAGTATAAGAAGTTATTTTCCTCATCCAAAGGTAAATAATGAAAGTATAAAACAAGCTGCAGCACTTATTAACAGTGCAAAAAAACCATATATACTTTGTGGTCATGGTGTGCTTTTATCAAATGCACAACAACAATTAATTGATTTTGCACAAAAGGGAAACATACCTGTTGCCTCCACTCTTCTTGGCTTGTCAGCATTTCCTGCACAACACCCATTGTATGTTGGATACTTAGGAATGCATGGAAACTATGGCCCTAATTTATTAACGAATGAATGTGATGTTTTAATTGCAATTGGAATGCGCTTTGACGACCGTGTTACAGGCAATGTAAGTAAATATGCAAAGCAAGCAAAAGTTATCCACTTTGAAATAGATCCTTCTGAAATAAACAAAATAATTCATGCAGATATACCTGTAATGGGCGATGCAAAGGAATCTTTAGAAATGTTATTGCCTTTAATTGAATCGAAAGATCGTAAAGAATGGCTTACCCGTTTTGCTGAATGTAACGAAATTGAAATGAATAAAGTAATTAACGATGCCATTCATCCTACCTCCGAAAAATTAAGAATGGCTGAAGTTATTGATAAATTATATACACTGAGTGAAGGAAAGTCTATTATTGCTACTGATGTAGGACAACACCAAATGATTACCACTCGTTATTATAAATTTAACGAAACGAATACAAATGTTACCTCTGGAGGCCTTGGCACTATGGGGTTTGGACTACCTGCTGCTATTGGAGCAAAAGTAGCTAGACCAGAAAAACAAGTTATTGCTGTATTAGGTGATGGAGGTTTTCAGATGACCATACAGGAATTAGGAACCATTATGCAAAGTAATATTGCTGTTAAGATTTTAGTATTAAACAACAACTTTTTAGGAATGGTTCGTCAGTGGCAACAATTATTTTTTGATAGACGATATTCTTTTACTGAAATGAAAAACCCTGATTTTATAGCTATTGCAAAGGGGTATAATATTAATGGTAAAAAGGTAACTGACAGAAAAAATCTTTCAGAGGCAATTCAAGAAATGTTAGATTCAAAAGAAGCTTATATCCTTGAAGCAGTTGTAGAAAATGAAGAAAACGTTTTCCCTATGATAACAACAGGAGCAAGTGTTTCTGAAATAATATTAGAATAATAAAATGAAAACAACCTATACAATATCCATTTTTACAGAAGACACCATCGGCTTACTTAACCGAATAACAATCATCTTTACACGTAGGCACATCAACATACAAAGTATAACAGCTAGTGAAAGTGAAGTAAAAGGGATTTACAGATACACTATCGTTGTTGCTGTTTCGACAGAAACAGTAATTAAATTAGTTAAACAAATAGACAAACAAATAGAAGTATTAAAAGCTTTTTATCATTTAAATACTGAAATTATTAGCCGCGAAATTGCGCTATTTAAGTTATCTGCAGAAGCATTAAATCAAAATGAATTATTTACTAAGATTGTAAATAATCATCATGCAAAAATTGTCAGCTTGTCATCAGATTATGTGGTGGTAGAAAAAACGGGCGATGAATCTGAAATATTAAATTTATTCAAAAACCTGGAACAATTTGGTATGCTTGAATATGCTCGTAGTGGATTAGTAGCAGTTACCAAACCAATGAAAACCTTAACAACGTATTTAAAAGAATTAGAAAACAATAGTAAAATCACCATTAAACATTTTAACAATTAATATTATGGAAAATTATTTTAACTCGTTACCACTTAGATTACAATTAGAACAATTAGGTGTTTGCGAATTTATGGATAAAGCAGAATTTTCTGAAGGAGTTAAAGTACTTAAAGGAAAAAAAATAGTAATTGTAGGGTGTGGAGCTCAAGGTTTAAATCAAGGTTTAAACATGCGCGATTCGGGATTAGATATTTCGTATGCCTTACGTGCTGAAGCAATTCAACAAAAAAGAGTATCTTTTTTAAATGCTAACGATAATGGGTTTAAAGTCGGAACGTATGAAGATCTTATTCCCACCGCTGACTTAGTTTGTAACTTAACTCCAGATAAACAGCACAAGGCTGTAGTTGCCACAATTATGCCTTTAATGAAAAAAGGTTCTACATTATCTTATTCTCATGGATTTAATGTTGTTGAAGAAGGAATGCAGATTCGAAAAGATATCACAGTAATTATGTGTGCTCCAAAATGTCCAGGATCCGAAGTTCGAGAAGAATATAAAAGAGGATTTGGTGTACCGACGCTTATCGCAGTTCATCCCGAAAATGATCCTAATGGAGAAGGTTTAAATCAAGCAAAAGCATATGCAGTTGCAACTGGAGGACATAGAGCCGGAGTTTTAAATTCATCCTTTGTAGCAGAAGTAAAATCAGATTTAATGGGTGAACAAACCATACTTTGCGGGATGTTACAAACAGGTTCTATTTTATGCTTTGATAAAATGGTTGAAAAAGGAATTGAACCTGAATATGCTTCAAAATTAGTGCAGTATGGATGGGAAACAATCACCGAAGCATTGAAACATGGTGGAATTACTAATATGATGGATCGTTTATCAAACCCATCAAAAATAAAAGCATTTGAATTAGCGGAAGAATTAAAGGGAATTATGCGACCATTGTTTCAAAAACATATGGACGATATACTGTCAGGTGAGTTTTCAAAAAACATGATGACTGATTGGGCAAATGATGATATCAATTTATTAAATTGGAGAGCGGCAACTGCCGAAACTAATTTCGAAAAAACAGCGCCAACAAATGCCAATATTGCTGAACAAGAATATTTTGATAACGGAGTTTTGATGATTGCAATGGTAAAAGCGGGTGTTGAATTAGCTTTTGAAACTATGACTGAATCAGGTATTATCGAAGAGTCTGCCTACTACGAATCATTACATGAATTACCTTTAATTGCAAATACAGTTGCTCGTAAAAAGTTGTACGAAATGAATAGAATTATTTCCGATACCGCAGAATACGGTTGCTATTTATTCGACCATGCATGTAAGCCTTTATTAAAAGAGTTTATGAAAACGGTAGATACCAATATTATTGGAAAACCATTTTCTTCATCTAATGGAGTTGATAATAAGCTATTAATTTCAATAAATCAAAGTATTCGTCAGCATCCAATTGAGGAAGTTGGTGCTTATTTGCGAGAATCGATGATAGAGATGAAAAAGATTGGGTAAATAAATAGAAATAAATTATCATAATGGTTTCATTTGAAAACATACTAAAAGCATCCGAAATATTAAAAGATGTTGCAACTCGAACACCACTTCAATTTAACCAACAATTAAGTGATGAATATGGTTGTAACATTTATTTAAAGCGTGAAGACTTACAGGTTGTCCGGTCTTACAAATTAAGAGGTGCTTACAACAAAATGTTTTCACTTACGGAGGATGAAAAGAAAAAAGGTGTAGTATGTGCGAGTGCTGGTAATCATGCACAAGGCGTTGCATACTCGTGTATGAAGCTAAACATAAAGGGAACAATTTTTATGCCTGTAACAACTCCAACCCAAAAGGTTGCTCAGGTAAAACTGTTTGGTAAAAATAATGTCGAAATCATTTTAACGGGAGATAGTTTTGACGATGCCTACACAGCTTCAATTGCTTTTTGTAAAGAAAATAATGCAGTATTTGTTCATCCCTTTGACGATGAAAAAGTAATTGAGGGACAAGGTACTGTTGCAAAAGAAATTTTGGATGATGCCGATTTTAAAATTGATTACCTCCTTGCACCTATCGGTGGCGGAGGATTAGCAGCTGGAGTTACGAGTTATTTCAAAGAAGTAAGTATTGACACAAAACTAATTGGTGTAGAACCGGAAGGTGCGCCATCGATGTTTACATCAATCAAAAATGGCTACAATACATCGCTTGAGGAGATAGATAAATTTGTTGATGGTGCTGCTGTTAAGAGAGTTGGAGATATTACTTTTGAAATTTGCAAAGATAAACTAAACGAAATTATTTTAGTACCCGAAGGTAGAGTTTGCACCACAATTTTAAACTTGTACAACCAACAAGCAATTGTTGTTGAACCAGCAGGTGCTCTAACAATTGCCGCACTAAGTTTTATAAAAGATAAAATTAAAGGCAAAAATATTGTTTGCGTAGTTAGTGGTAGCAATAACGATATTATGCGAACAGAAGAAATAAGAGAACGCTCTTTATTATACGAAGGACTCAAACATTTTTTTATCATCAGATTTCCTCAAAGAGCAGGTGCACTGAAGGAGTTTTTATCAACTGTACTTGGACCTAATGATGATATTGTACATTTCGAATACATAAAAAAACATAACAGAGATAATGGTCCTGCACTTATTGGAATTGAGTTGACAGATCCTAAAGATTTAAATCCTTTAAAAAATAGATTAAATGATTTAGGTTTTAATTATGAATATTTAAATAAAAATGATAACTTGATTCAGTTTTTAATGTAATCAGACGTGCTAAAATTTGACTTTTTAAAATTTAAAAAGCTTTAATTGTATTTAAATTTAAACACCAAAATAAAATTTGTCCATGAAATCAAAATTACTTTTTTTATTTGTTTTATTATTATCAATTACATCAAAAGCAACAAATTACTTCATAAATGATGCTTCACTCACAGGTGATGTTTGGTGCTCTGTAATAGGCAACGACAGCAAAAACGGCCTTTCACGAGCAACGCCAAAATTAACTTTAACAAATTTACTTTCTACATATGCGTCTTTAAACCCTGGTGATACTGTTTTTATTGATGCTGGCACATATAAAAATGACAGAAATATCAACTTCTATCGCCCTGGAATTGTTTTTATAGGCGCTGGGCCTACACTTACCACCTTTGATAATGACAATCACGGCACAAGTACTGACTATTGTTTATATATTCAAGCGAGCAATGTGACTATTAAAAACATGGGATTTGTTGGATATGAAAACAATGGAACGCAAGGACCAGGTGCTAAAAGTGGTCAAGCTGTAACCTTTGATGGGCCTGCTTCAGGAGACTTAGTAGAAAGCGTAATGTTTTATAACAATGGAAGATCCGGAGGAAACGCAAGTTTAGTGGCATTAGCTAAAACATCGCTAACCGTAAAAGGCGGTGGTGGATTTTGTAATGTATGGGCAACAATGTATACCGGTGGCGTTGGCGCACTGGGAAAAAATATTAATTTAACAATTCAGGATTATATTCTAGCTTATAATTTTAAGGGTGGTTTCAATGGGGCTGGATTACTTATTGATGGGGACAATACGACACATGTTGTTATTAAAAACACCAGAATTTTTAATAACACAGCAAAAAATGGTGGCGCTATTTGCATGTATGATGGAGATTTAAAAATGTATGATTGTTTGGTTTATAATAATTCTATATCAGATGCTGGTTCTTCGAATGTTTACGGGGCTGGATTGTATATTAATGCCGGCACTTGTTCTGTTTCAAGATGTAAATTTAGTAATAATACGGTTGGATTTGGCACACTGAAAGGTGGAGCTATTGCTGCAAGATACTTTACAACGGGTACATACTCTACCAGAAAAACCATAAGCTTATCAGTTGATTCGTGTATTTTTTCTTCAAATGGAGGTGGAGCCAACGGAAAGGATATTTATGCAGCAAGTGGATTTGGGAACGCGTGTAATATAACTGTATTAGATTGTGATTTTCAAACATCCGGTAATTATAACATTGTAAGTGATGGAAGTTCTCCTGCTAGCTCAATAAATATCTCTTATTCTGGCAATCCAACAAATACTGGATCTAATATTACGCTAGTTAATACATCTCCTACACATTATTACGCAAACCCTTCACCTCCAGGATTTTCAGGAGATTGTAGCTCAGGTGTAACTTTGTGCATATCTCCATCCTCACCTATTGTTGGAACAATTACTCAACCTACGTGTAATATTGCAACAGGAAGCGTAAAACTAAGTGGCTTACCAACTCCTGGAACATGGACGATTACTGCATTCCCCGGAGGAGTTACCATGACAGGGGTTGGCGATACAGCAACTTTTGTTGGATTAGCTGCAAACAATACATATTCTTTTACAGTAAAAAATTCAAGTGGTTGCACATCGGGTATATCTACACCTGTGGCATCAATTAATAGTCAACCAACAACTCCAGCTGCACCAATAATAGGTATTATAACACAACCCACGTGCTCTTTGGCTACAGGTAGTGTAGCTTTAAGTGGTATGCCATCTTCTGGTACATGGACAGTTACAGCTACTCCAAGTAATGCCACAACAACAGGTGTTGGTCCTACAACTTCTTGTTTATTTTCCGGTTTAACTGATAATACAACGTATACATTTAAAGTTACTAATTCATCTGGATGTACTTCATTATCATCTACCAATGCACCTATTAACCCTCAACCTTTAACTCCAACAGCACCAATCATAAGCACTATTACCCAACCTAATTGCACTTCTGCTATAGGGAGCATAGCATTAAGTGGATTACCTTCTTCTGGCTCATGGATAGTAACAGCTAGTCCTGGAGGAGCAACAATAACAGGACTGGGTTCATCTGGATTATTTCCAGCTTTAATTGCCAATACTAATTACACTTTTACAGTAACAGCTTCCTCTAACTGTACATCAGTTGCTTCAGCAAATACATTTATTAATCTTCAACCTACCACACCAACAATTACAATTACAAGTCCAGCAGAATGCGCTCTTAATTTGCTATCTTATTCTTTAGGTTTATCTGCAAGTACGGGTGTAATTAGTAGCACAGCGGGTGTAGTAACAAATGTTTCAGGAAACGATTGGTCTATAACAGGAATAAACGCAGGAGTTAGTATAACTGTAACCGTAACTGGAGCCAATACATGTGTGGATTCTATATCTGTCACGGCTCCAGATTGTAGCTGCCCTGTATTAATAGCTCCTGTTAGTTCAGGCAATAAACAATATTGCGAGGGTACAGCAATTCCAACAATATCTGCAACTGTATTAACAGGCGAAGTTGTTGATTGGTATAATGCAGCAACAGGAGGGGTTTTATTATTAGCAAATAGCTCTAGTTATTTACCAGCATCAGCTGGAACATATTATGCGGAAACAAGAAACACCATAAATAACTGCAAAAGTTCAACTAGAACTGTTATAATAGTTACTATGAATTCGGCACCAACTGCTCCAATTAGCAATGGAAACATCACTCAATGTGAACAAACACCAATTCAAATTTTAAATGCAAATGCTGCTTTAAATAATAGCACAGGGGTTACTTGGTTTGATGCAACAATAGCAGGCAATTCTGTTGCTACACCAATATTAAATAGTACAGGTGTTGCAACATATTATGCGGAATTCAATAACGGAACATGCTCGAGTTTAACACGAACAGGAGTTGTATTGACAATAAATGCAGCTCCTTTAGCGCCATTAAGTAGTGGCGATATTATTCAATGTGAACAAGGTTCTATTCAAACGTTAGATGCCAATACATCTTTAACAAGTATTACTGGAATTACCTGGTATGATATGGCAACTTCGGGTAGTATAGTAGCAACACCTACCTTAAGTTCGACAGGAACAATAACTTATTATGCCGAATATAACAATGGTATTTGCTCTAGTTTAATAAGAACACCTGTTGTATTAACAATCAATTCAGCCCCTATCCCACCATTAAGTAGTGGAGACATTACTGAATGTGAACAATCTCCAATTCAAACATTAAATGCAAATGTGTCATTATCAAGTGCAACAGGAATAACTTGGTATGATGCTGCTTTTTCAGGAAACATTGTATTAAGTCCAACTTTAAATATTGTAGATACGATACCTTACTACGCAGAATACAATAATGGCACCTGCACAAGTTTAACTCGAACAAGGGTTGTATTAACAATTACTGCGGCTCCTGCTGCACCTTCAAGCAGCGGTAACATCACGCAGTGCGAACAAAACCCATTACAAACAATCAATGCAAACAATGCCTTAGCTTCTGCTTCGGGAATAACCTGGTACGATGCATTAACTAATGGTAATACAGTGGCAACACCTACCTTGAATACAATTGGAAATGTAACATATTTTGCCGAATACAACAATGGTACTTGCTCTAGCTTAACAAGAACACCTGTTGTATTGACAATTACTGCGGCTCCTGCTGCACCTTCAAGCAGCGGTAACATCACGCAGTGCGAACAAAACCCAATACAAACAATCAATGCAAACAATGCCTTAGCTTCTGCTTCGGGAATAACCTGGTACGATGCATTAACTAATGGTAATATAGTGGCAACACCTACCTTGAATACAATTGGAAATGTAATATATTATGCCGAATACAACAATGGTACTTGCTCTAGCTTAACACGAACACCTGTTGTATTAACAATTAAAGCGGCTCCTGCTGCACCTATTGTTGGTACAATTATTCAGCCAACTTGCAGTGTTGCTTTAGGAAGCATATTATTAAGTGGTTTGCCTGCATCAGGAAACTGGACAGTAACTGAAACAACGAATAACACAACAACCACAGGAACAGGAATAACAGCAATTTTTAATGGCTTAACGGCAGGAACATATAGTTTTACAGTAACTAATTCAGCAGGTTGTATATCAGCATTATCTGTTTCAAGTGCTACAATTAATGCACAGCCATCATTACCAGTGATAAATTCTACTTTAATTTCATTTGATCCTGCAAATTGTGGGCACGCTGATGGAAATATCACAGGTATTTCAGTAAGTTCAGGAACTATTCCATATTCTTACTCTTGGTTAGACAATTCAAACCAATTAATACAAAGTGGATTCCTTGATTTATCGAATGTTGCAGCAGGCTCATATTATTTAATTGTAACTGATGCTTTAGGATGTAAAGATTCAACGAACACGCTATCTTTGTCAGACAATACAGGCATTCAAGTTTCACTTTCGGGAACACCACTAACGGGAACAGCCCCTTTAATAAGTTCATTTACTGCAACAGCAACAACTACTCCTTTAAATTACAACTGGAATTTTGGTGATGGAACATTAAATTCCTCATTAAACAACACAACCAATAATACCTATAATTCGGCTGGAAATTACACCGCATCAGTTTATGTCATAGACGCAAATGGATGTAGTGACACCTCGTCAATTCAATTGATTGTTAAAGAAGAAATAAAAATAATTATTCCGAATGTTTTTACCCCAAACGGAGATGGTAACAATGATGAATTTACAATAATCGCATCGGGCTTGAAAGATGCCAAATGTATTATATTTGATCGTTGGGGATTAAAAATGGTGGAGTTAAATGGAACTGATTTATCATGGGATGGATCGACAAAAATGGGTAATCATGTCACCGACGGCACCTATTATTTTATATTAACTTATACAACAATAGACAATATAACAGAACAAATTCCTGGACAATTTCAAGTAATTATGAAGTAGATTAATTTTCTACCAAAAAAGATTGTAAAAATGTTTTATAAAAAATAAAATAGTTTTATAAAAAATTACTTAGACATCGAAGGAGCCATCCGTTTTGTATTTTTTGCGTGCACCTTGTGATCATGCTTTGATCCACAAGCAGCTTTAGGCGAACAACCAAACCCGAAAAAAGCAATTATTACAAACAAAATAATCATCAAAAAAGCAATGTTTACGTTACGTGATAAAATAAATATTTTTGGCATTTTTAGTTTGAATGTAAATACAAATCAAAAGTAGAAAAAAAGAAAAATATTTACGATGTTGAAAAACATTCTTCAAATTGATTTAGTTCAAAGAAAAATGAATAGAAAAAACATATCGATTTTAAAAATAATTTGCGCTTGCGTTATGAAATATAACTTTTGTATATTTGTGCAATATTAATTTTAAAATTTTTCAATTTAATGAAAACAGGAACAGTAAAGTTTTTTAATTCCGCAAAAGGTTTTGGATTTATTACAGTAGATGGCACAAATCAAGAGTTGTTTGTACATGTAACAGGATTAGTTGACCAAATTCGCGATGGCGACAAAGTTACCTTTGAAATGCAAGAAGGTAAAAAAGGTTTAAATGCAGTAAATGTAAAAAAAGCATAATTGTATAAACTTATCTAAAAGGTTTCGAAAATTTTCGAGACCTTTTTTTTGTCTTTTTTTTAGCGAAGTTCGCCATTTACCCAATTCTCTT
Organism: Bacteroidota bacterium; assembly: GCA_947380175.1. GTDB lineage: Bacteria > Bacteroidota > Bacteroidia > 2-12-FULL-35-15 > 2-12-FULL-35-15 > 2-12-FULL-35-15. Next base: position 15,604 of record CANCPZ010000024.1, read on the forward strand.
CAGAAATAAGTATTCCTAAATCGTTATAGATATTCCATTTGCCATTTTTTTGATAATCGTTAACCGAAGAATTGTATTTCATTTGTCCTTCTGCTTTTATATTACCGTTTTCGGAATATTCTTTTTTGGAATATATTTTTTTCTTTTGATCTGTTATTTCAAATATTTCCTGAGGCTTTCCATCTTCTGCATACGACCTACGAAAAATTAAATGCTCCATATTTTTTGTACTCTCTTCAGCATATTCGATTTGGCCATTTTTATAGTAATCCGTCCAGATTTGAGGGTTCCCATCGTAATACGAAATATCAGATTTTAATTTCCCTTCAGGATAAAATAATTGCATATTACAACGCCTTAAATCGCTTACTTTAAAAGACCTTTCGACAACGCCATTTTCGTAAAAATTCTTGTAAATTTTCAAGCAACCATCTTCGTAATAACCTTTATGGATGGGGGCACCACTTTCATAAAAATCGCTCATCCAACCTTGAATAGAATACCCCTTTTTGTCATTCCTTACAGAATCGCCACCAACTTGAAAATTGAGTTTTTCATACATGGTAATACCATATTCAGGATCTACAACCTTAGAAGCTGAATACTTAACAGCTTCGGGAACCTGCCCTCGAAATTGGGCAAATACAAGTTGTACTGAAATAGTAAAAATAAAAAGCAGTACACGTTTCATTAATTAAAAACCCATAATAATCTAATTTGTAAACAACAAAACACAACACATTAAAAATTATTTTTTTCAAAAAACAACTAATAATTATTAAAAAATCCTAATGTATATTGATACTTGCAAGATAACGTTCAGCATCCAAAGCACCCATACATCCACTACCAGCAGCCGTAACGGCTTGACGATAAATATGGTCTTGAGCATCGCCAGTAGCAAAAACCCCCGGAACATTTGTTTTACTTGAACCAGGAATTGTTTGAATATATCCCGTTTCATCCAATTTTAAAAAATCTTTAAAAATTTCAGTATTTGGTTTATGTCCAATAGCCACAAAAAAGCCTGTAACATCAATTTTACGTATTTCACCTTTATTGTTTACCAATAATGCACCTTCAACAGTTTTATCGCCCAAAATTTCCTTGGTTTCAGAATTAAAAATCACCTCAATATTGGGAGTTGTTAAAACCCTATGCTGCATCGCTTTTGATGCTCTCATTTCTTCTTTACGAACAACCATATATACTTTTTTACAAAGTTTTGCAAGATATGTTGCCTCTTCTGCAGCAGTATCACCAGCGCCTACAATGGCCACATCCTGTCCTCTAAAAAAGAATCCATCACAAACTGCACAAGCCGAAACACCAAAGCCATTTAATTTTTGTTCTGACTCTAGACCAAGCCATTTTGCTGAGGCCCCTGTTGCAATAATTACACTATCAGCAGTAATGGTTGTTTTTTCATCAATAACCACCTTATGTATAGGACCTGTAAAATCAACTGAAGTAGCCATTCCCCAACGTATATCTGTACCAAATCGTTCGGCCTGCGCTTTAAAATCTTCCATCATTTCAGGCCCCATAGTACCTTTAGGATAACCTGGAAAATTTTCTACTTCCGTTGTTATTGTTAATTGGCCACCAGGTTGTAATCCCTGATACATAACAGGTTTCATATCTGCTCGTGCTGCGTAAATTGCTGCAGTATATCCAGCAGGCCCACTGCCTATGATAAGGCATTTAACATGTTCTATTTGTTCTGACATAATTTATCTATAAAATTTATTTGATTCCACGAAATTACAATTTGTTTACTGTTATTAATTAATTTTCCGATAAAACTAAAGTCTACTGAGCTGTAATTATATTAGATCGATAGTTAAGGTTTTGGCATAATAGTATCATAAGTAACTCCCATTCCGCTCCAAACACCTAATGCTCCACCATCAATATTTCCTAAAATTGTAACTGGCGATGCGAAAGGGTTTCCATTACTTGAAATCGCCGACTCAAAAGTGTTATAAAAATCTTTGCTTTGTCTGTCAATGGAGCAAAATTTTATGTAGATCGTATCCGTTTTTTTATAATAATACCTATGCTCTCCATCATCCTCAGTTGTATTAGCTTGTGGAGCTGCATTTTCAGTTGCATCCTTACCTTTTGCGTACGACAATTCAAAACTTTTCCCTTCAATAAATTTATCATCAAAAGTTGAACCTCGAGGGGCTAAAAAACGCCTATCACGATTAGGACGTTTAGCGTACCATTTATAATTGTTGCCTAAACCAATGGGGTCAGTTAATTTTGCATAGGCAAAACCAAGAGAATCTTCGGGCGGGAAAGCCTTCCACCAAACGGAATCAAGTGCAATTGGTGAGGGGATGGTGGTAGTTGCTGAATATATATTTCCAGCTTGTACTACTTTTAATACATACGATTGTCCGGAGGCACCAAGAATAGAATTACCTTTATAAACCAGTCCTAATGCCGAATTGCTATCTATAGCTAAATGCAAGGTATCCGTAATTGAACCATTACTAACATATACTTTAGCGTCCATTACAAAAAAATCAGCAATATTGGCTGCATTACCAGATGAAAAAAGTGGGAAAGTACGAGTAATGGATATTACTGGATATTTTCCATTTTCAATGGTTCCCTCGATAACGATTTTTTTATCCGAATTGGGTAATTTTACATTTATCTTTTCGGTGCAGGAGGAAAAGATTAATGTGAATACGATTAAGAAATAAAAATATTTTTTCATTTGAATTTATATAAAATAAAAACTTTTTTAAAATTTAAAATTCCAAGTTACAGAAGGTAATATTGGAAACAAATACACTTGTTTTGCTGTGATGGTTAAATTACCACTTGTTGCACTTCCTTCATTTGCAAAATAAATTATGTAAGGATTATGTCTGTTGTAAACATTAAAAATGCTAAAGTTCCAGCTTGATTCGTAATTTCTGAACAGCTTAGTTGGTATTTTAACATCCTCTGGTTTTACATTATCTTCTAATCCAATTTTTTTGATTATACGTTCTTTTCTACGTTCAATATGTTTTGTTCTGTCGGGCGTGTATGTTGCAGAAATATCAAGACGATGGTATGCCGGCATACGATAAGCGTTTCTATCGCTGTAATCATATGTAATATTTCCATCAATTACATAATATGATGTAGGAATAGTAATAGCATTGCCTGTTCCATAAACCCAGATAGTTGCAATCGTCCACTTTTTACTTAAATCATAAGTTAAAACAACTGATGCATCGTGTCGCCTATCGTATTTCGCATAAAATTCTTTACCTCTGTTTAAATCAGGGAAGGTACGTTTGGTATAAGAAAGCGTGTAACCTACCCATCCACTAAATTTACCAATACGCTTTTTCAGAAACAATTCTATTCCGTATGCCTTGCCTTTTCCAAAAACAAATTGATTATCTGTATTATCATTTAAAGCAGCACCTGGCAATGATCCATCACGGTATTCTATTTGATTTTTAAAATCTTTGTAATAAACTTCAACAGAGGTTTCGTAAGTATTATCAAAAAAATTCCTAAAATATCCAAGTGAATATTGAGAGCCTTTTTGAGGTTTTACAACCTCCGAAGATGGCACCCAAGTATCAATAGGCAGTGTAACAGCAGACAATGATGCCAAGTGAATATACTGAAGATTATAGGTGTAAGAAGCTTTTACAGACGATTTTGAATTAATTGTATACCGTGCATTAAACCTCGGTTCTGGGCCACCATAATTAGCCACTTTTTTATTAGAAGAATAATGAATTACACTTGTATTTTGACCTGTAGTTGGATCTTTTACATACCTATCGAAAGGACCTACCTGCATAAAATAAGAATAGCGTATGCCTAAATGGATTTTAAATTTATCAGTCACATCAAAATCATCCGAAACATATGCAGCAACATCATGAGCTCTTAATTTTTTTACCCCACCTAAATCAAACTCTATTTCGTTTTGTTTGGCTGTGGCACTAATTGGAGTGAATGTGTGAAAAATATAATTTACTCCAAATTTAATTTCATGACGGATAGTTGGAAAATATCCGAAATCTACTTTAGCATTCCAATCACGAATGCCCGAAAACATTTTTAATTCAAAACCAGTTTGATCGGCACCGAAAGTAAATTTATAATCGCTAAATATTCCAGAAAGATTCATGAACAATTTGTTATTAAACAAATGATTCCAACGAACTACACCTGTGGAATTTCCCCATGAGATTCCCAATTTAAAACCGGCAGCTTTATCTTGAAAATTCATAATATCTCTTCCAAAATAACCACTTGCAAAAAGTCTATCTTTATCCGATAAACGATAATTTAATTTAGCATTCAAATCATAAAAATAAAGACCTGAATTTTTTAATGGAGAATCTGGTTTTGCAAAAGGTCGAGCAAGGATATCAATATATGTTCTTCTTCCAGAAACAATAAATGAACCTGTATCCTTTTTTATTGGCCCCTCCAGAGTAAATCGAGAAGATATTAATCCTATACCTCCTGCTGCGTGATACTCCTTATTGTTTCCTTCTTTCATCGAAATATCCAAAACAGAAGCAAGTCGACCTCCATATTGGGCTGGCATTCCTCCTTTTACCAAGTTTATACTTTTTACGGCATCGCCATTAAAAACAGAAAAAAAACCTAATAAATGGGAAGCATTATAAACAACAGCTTCATCTAATAAAATTAAATTTTGGTCGGGACCACCACCTCGCACATAAAAACCTGTGTTACCATCGCCACTAGATTTTACACCTGGTAATAATTGTAAGGTTTTTAAAATATCAACTTCGCCTAAAAAAGCTGGAAGTTTTTTAATTTCTTCCATATCCAATTTTATTACACCAATGTTTGTAGAGGAAACATTTTTATCTGTTTTTTCTGCAGTAATTTCAATCTCTTTAGCATTAATTGCTACGGCTTTCAACTCAACATTTAAGCGAATATCTTTATCTAATTTTACTTCTTTAACAAAATTTTCGTAACCTACATAAGAAGATATTAGATGGTAATTACCCCTTTCAACTGTAATAGAATAAAAGCCATATTGATTGGTATTGGTTCCTTTGAGCAATTCTTTTATGTAAACATTCGCACCAATGCTGTACTCGCCATTAGATGCATCTTTAACATAACCGCTGATAGTATATTTTTGTTTTTCCTGTGCATTTGAATATTGATTTATAACAAGAAAAAATATCAAGAAAAAATGGACTCTAATTGATACTAAAAATTTACAATAAAACATAAAACGTTCTTTAGAAAAAAATTGGACACAAATTTACATAAAACTTTAAACCAAAGTAACGTTTGTAAGATTGAAATAATGCACAATAATTAGTGTTATTTTATTATTTGAATACTTAAAAAAAATACGAAAACATGTTATAAAACCAAAACAACTTTTTAAAAATGCCAACTTTAATTAGTAATTCCGACTTGAACATCTTAAAGATTGTTTTGCAACAAGAAACAAAATCAATCTATAAAATTAAAGTAGTTTACCTTGGAGCGTTTCCCAATTCTGCATTTCAATTTCTAATTGTTTTTTCATCTGCTCATATTTTGGAAAAGTTTCTTTATCATTCATTACAATTTGATATTGTTCAGGGTTAGATAATTTTTCATCAATAATTTTAATTTCTTTTTCTAACCGTTCAATTTCTTTTTCAGATTTTGTTATTTGGGCTTTAATATTTTTAAGTTCTTTTTCGCGTTCTTCTTGTTGTGGATCAACTTTCGGTTTCTCATCTTTAGCAAGTGCTTTAGGTTTTACAAAAGGAGTTTTCGCATTCATTTCGGCCAAACGATTTAGCTTCAATTTATCCATAAATGCATTGATACCTCCTAAATGTTCTTTTACAGCGCCATTCTTAAACTCATACATTTTTTCAGTTAAGTCGGCCAAAAAATCTCTATCATGGGAAACAATAATTGCGGTACCTTCATAAGCAATAATTGCCTTTTTCAATACCTCCTTACTTCTAATATCCAAGTGATTGGTAGGCTCATCGAGTATCAATAAATTGTATGGTTGTAATAATAATTTGCACAATGCCAATCGTCCGCGTTCACCTCCACTCAGCACTCTAACTTTTTTATCAATATCATCGCCACCAAATAAAAACGAACCCAACATAGCCCTAACTTGTTTACGAACTTCACCAACAGCTAAATCGTCAATGGTTTCGAAAACTGTTTTATTGGGATCTAATTTTTCAGCCTGATCTTGTGCAAAATAACCCATCATTACATTATGTCCTAATTGCACCGTTCCTTCATAATCAATTTGCTGTGCAATCATTTTCATCATAGTACTCTTTCCTTCACCATTTCTTCCAACTAAAGCAATCTTTTCACCTTTCGCTAAAATAAAATTCAGGTCTTTGAAAATACGTTTGTTCCCATATACTTTACCAGCATTTTCAACCGTTACCACAATTTTACCCGATAATGCAGGAGGCGGAAAACGGAACGCCATCGCACTGTTATCTCCTTCATCTACTTCAACAATATCCATTCTATCCAACTTTTTAATCAACGATTGAGCAAAAGCGGCTTTACTTGCTTTAGCACGATATTTATCAATTAATGCTTCGGTTTGGTCAATTACTTTTTGTTGATTTTTTGCAGCATTTTCTTGTTGCTCCTTGCGCTCCTGACGCAATACTAAATAGCGCGAATAATTTGTTTTGTAATCGTAAATTTTATTGTTCGAAATTTCGATTGTACGTGTAGTAACATTATCCAAAAATTGTTTATCATGGCTAATAAGCATTACCGAACCAGCAAAAGTTTGCATGGTTTCTTCTAACCA
>CANCPZ010000025.1 GCA_947380175.1 Bacteroidota bacterium
CATCTTCTACCCAGATGTATGAAACCGTATTGTTGGTTCCTAATAAGTTAAATACTTCTAAACTTAACCACACCGATTTTAAATATTTTCGTTCGTTTTTTACTTGTCGGTTCTCTTTTACTAATTGGTAAGAGAAACCAATATCTACCCTGCGATAAGGAGGCATTCGTAAGGTTTGTTTGTACCGTTCTGAATTTGGCGGGCCAAATGGTACACCACTGCCGAATAATAAATTTAGATGCATTTTAAAATCAGGAATTCCGGGCATTTTGTCTTGAAAAAATAAACCAAAATTTACGCGTTGGTCAGTCGGTCTTGCAATGTATCCGGGTTCAAACCTTATGCTGTCGGTAGCTTTATTGTCTAATGTATAACCAGGTACAATTTTTTCGCCTTCCTTGTTATAATATTCATTGTAAAAATCATCTTTAATGTTTTCTCTCGTTTCCATTATCGACATGGATGCCCACGATTCTAAGCCTTTTACAAATTCGCCATTTACTTTTAAGTCTATTCCTTTTGCATAACCCTTTGCATTGTTTTTTGCCGAATAACGAATGCGTACATTGTCAATTTCGTAAGGAATTAAATTGTCTAAATATTTATAATATGCCTCGGCAGTAAATTTAAATGGTCGTTTCCACGATTTAAAATTGTAATCACTTGTAAGCACAAAATGGATGGATGTTTGTGTTTTAATGTTGTAATTGATAGCGCCGGCTTCATTACGCAACTCGCGATAAAAAGGGGGTTGATAATAATAGCCAGCAGAAAATTTAAAAAGAAAATCTTTTTTCCAATTGGGTTTGTAGCCAATTGTGCTGCGGGGCCCAACTAAAGCTTGTTTATTTAAATCCCAATAATTGGCTCTTATACCTCCTGTAAAAGATAGTATGGAAGTGTCTTTTAGTTCTTTACTCCAAACGCCTTGTACAAAGCCCGAAATGCGGTTAGATGAAATATTTATTTTTTGTTTAACAACATTTTGTAAGAAAAAATCTTGAGCGCCACTATCTGGTAAAAATGAATGAGGCAATGAAAAGCCTGCGCTATCAACATATTTCCATTCGCTTAATTTATCTTGAATAATTTCTTTTGAATATTTTGCTCCCCACAACAATTGTTTTTTGCCATTTGTATATGTTCCTTTGTGTTCGCCACTAAAAATGTAGGCATCCAAATTGGTTCGTGCGTGATTTAAAAATGTGCCAACACCTCTGTTTGCAACAACATCACCAAAGTTAGGTTTTCCAAAATCAGTTTCTAATTCATCAATGTAATATTGCCCCTGAATATCAAATGCTTCACTCTCTTTGCTTTTAAAGGCAGAACCAATAAATTTTAAATTTATTTTTTCGTTATGGTCGTGGTATATTGCTGATGCAGCGCCCATGATGGTCTTAAATTTATCAATCTCCTGGCCGTCAAAATAAATTTTTAATCGCAATGCTTGGTTTAATGTTCCAAAATCTGTTTCCCGGTTTTCCGGAATAATTTGATATACATTGCTTGCATAGTTTCCTAAAAAATCGAGTTCCCAATTGGTGCGTAAATCGTAGGTAATGTAGGCCTGAATGTCTGCAAACGAAGGTTTGTAATTTGCTTTAGTGTCTGTTTGTCCTAATAAATATTTACTTGTTTTATAACGAGCTCCAAGCAACCAGGTTAATCGGTAATTTTTTGTAGCTCCTTCTAAATGTAAGTTTCCTCCTAAAAAACTTCCGGAAACGGTACCTGCAAATTTGCGTGGCCTGCGATATTGTACATCTAATACAGACGACATTTTATCGCCATACTTTGCCTCAAATCCTCCGGCAGAGAATAATACAGACGAAACTAAATCGGGATTTATAAAACTTAATCCTTCTTGTTGGCCCGAACGAACAAGAAACGGGCGATACACTTCAATGCTATTTACATATACTAAATTTTCATCAAAATTACCACCACGAACGGAGTAGGAGGAGCTTAATTCATTTCTGTTTGATACGCCTGGTAAGGTAAATAAAATAGCATTAAAATCTTGGCTAGCAGTTGGTATGTGTGTGATGTTTAAAGGGTCGAGACGGGTAATTTCCTGAAATCTACTTTCGCTAACTACCTCCACTTCTTTAATTGTATTTTTAAAAGTAATGGTTTTGTTAATCTCTACTTTTTCGTTCGGTTTTAAATTAACAGTAACTTGTTCTTGTTTGTAATTAATATTTAAAAAAATAATTGTTACCTCTTTATTTGCAGGAATGGTGTATGAATATTTCCCGTTTTCGTTGCTGTATGTGGGAGTGGAGGATAATCCTAAAATGGAAATACTTACATCTTGAATTGGTTCATGTTCTTCATCAATAATTTTTCCAAAAACTGTTGCCGTGTTTTGAGCAAAAGAAATAACAGAAAAAAAAGAAAGAAAATTAAGTACTAAAAAATAAAAAAATATGTTGTTTTTGATTTTCAATTAGCCCTTGGTCTGAAATTAATAGTTGATCGTTTAATACCTTGCTGATTATTAAAAAGCATTTACTTTTTCTTTTTAAAATCTCCGTTTTTCCATGCGTTAATAAACTTTGCCCATGCAATAGGATTTAACAAATTATTGGGTGGCAATTGTCCGGCGTAGTACAATTTACTTTGATATTGCTGCAAGGCGTATTTATAATTAAGACTTCCATCCATTCCTAAGCCCGATGCGCGTTCTTTAATATCTGCACGTGCCATATTTCTATCTGCGCGCGTTACATCATCTTCAGGTAACTGTAAGCTTAAAAAAGCTTGCTTAAACTGCTCTTTTGAAGGCCAGGGATATATTACGGTTTCTTTTAAATGAATTGTATCGGCCCGCAAAACCTGAATCAATGAATATTTATTATTTGTTAATGTATCGGGAATAATAAATTGTGCCTGAGATAAACCGATTGCCGAAAAAATAATTGTATCGGCTTCTTGTGCAACAAACGAAAAATATCCAAAGTAATCGCTAATAGTTCCTCGGTTATTATTTTTAACAAGTATGCTTGTGTAAGGTACCGGGCGAAGACTATCGCCTTCAACAACAACACCTGTAAATTGAACTAAGTTGCGTTTTTTGCCCATCGGCTCTTGCCATTCAACTTTATGTTGAGCAATTATATCAACGGGTAATAACAAGGTGATGAGTAGTGCAATTGCCTGTAATATTGTTTTCATAAGTATTAAATTGTTGAGTTTCAAAAATACGCAATAATTGGGGTTTCGGTAAACAAATAAACATAACTATTAAAATTAAATTTTATTGCATTTTAAATAAAAAATCCCGAATAGTGAGCTATTCGGGATTTCTAATGTTTTTTTGATTATTACTGCACAATTATTTTTTTGATTGTAATATCGGTTCCTGTATTCAATTTTATATAGTAGATTCCTCTTGTTAATTTTTCCAAATTTATTTGTTTAGTATAATACTTTGAAGAAGTATTATCGGAGGCGTTATATACTTCCTTCCCAATAATATCAACTATACTAATCACCAATTTATTAAAGCTTGCGTTTTTTATACTGATGTTAAATATTCCATCTGACGGATTGGGATAAACTATTGTTTCTTGCAAAAATTTATTTTCTTCAATATTTGTAGTCATTTGAACGGTTGTGCAAGCAGAAAATTCAGAGGTGTTATTTGATGCATCTGTGGCTAATGCAGTAATAAAGTTTCCTGCTGAGACTGCAACATTAAACTGTATATTAATGGTTGCATTTCCGGAGCTATTGGTAGAAATATTTTGTGTTCCTATTAATTGCTTACCCTCTCCATATCCTGAAGGATTACAAACTGTATTTAAAAAATATTGAATAGTATATGTTGCATTTGCTTTTGAATCAAATGTTCCTACTATTGAAACCCCATTTGCTGTTGCCAAAGCACTTGTAAGTATAGGGTAATTCTGACTTTCATTTGGCCCAAAATCCGAATCCAGATTATCATTCACATCTGGTGTAAAATCAGCTGATAAATCAATTCCCATTTCAGCATTATCATAAATTAAATTCGATAAAATTGAATTTCCTTTACCCGCATTGGTATAAATCGAAACACCAAAACTGTTGTTATTTGCAATTACGTTTCCAGCAGCTGCATTAATACCTCCAATCGTATTATTTGCACTACCATTAAGTAGCATAATACCGGCACTAAAATTTCCACTTACTCCATTTCCAATACTTGATGTTTGGCTTGAATCGGTTCCGATGTAATTATACTGAATAGTATTGCTAAATGTACTATCCATCCAAATACCTGCTTCATCTATAGAATTAGCAGCAATGATGTTATTTAAAATAGAATTATTAGCAGTACTATCCATTAAAATAATTCCTGAATTACTATTTCCAAGCGCTGTAATACCATCGTTTGCAACACCAATATAATTTCCAATAATATAATTAGTATGGCTTTTTGCACCCGAAATTACTATTCCTCTATTACCTCCAGAAATTAAATTCCGTTCCAAAACACTAATTCCTCCAATTTCATTATAAGAAGAGGAGTCATTTATTTGCACCCCATTTGCTATGGTACCACTCGAAATTAAACCTGATTTTGTAGTACCAATATAGTTGCCAATTACATAGTTGCTATCCGATTTTGTAATAGTAACTCCACCTCCAATTAAATTTCTTGAATCGTTAGTTGTACCACCAATAATATTTTTATTTTGATTAACAATGTTAATAGCTGAATTACTTAGGCTTACTCCATCATTGTCCATTCCAATAAAACAGCCACTGATAATATTATTGTCTTTGTTTTTAGAATAGCCTAATTCATATAAAAAATCAATGTTTCCATTTATAAATGCTAATCCTTTAAGCGTATTATTTCCACAGTGAAATGCTAATGCAGCACCTCCATTAGTATCATCAATAGCAATAGTAATATTTGTATTAATACCCTGATTAAAATTATTTGTATTTACACTTGCACCTGTTTGCGAATATCCATTTATATTTAAGGGGTAGAAAATATCAGATAATATGCTTGCAGGAGAAATTGTTTGTACGCCTGACCCAGAAATATTAAATGTAATTGGTAATGCCAATGTGTCGAAGCCATCATATTGTGGACGAGCATTCGATTCTTCAATTGCGGCTCTCAGTGTACACTCGCCTCCATTTGTTAAGCAAAAGCCATCTCCAGGGGTTTTGTCGCCAGTATCGGCGGTAGAGTTAACCACTAATGATGAAACAATGTTTTTGTTAAATGTAACAGGTATTCTAAGTAAATCACGATCATAGGTTCCTGAATTCCATTTTGTAAAATATAAATAACAGGATTGGCCTGCTTGTTCAAAATTTCTAGTTGTATCATTGTGGTCAATGATTGAAGGGTAAAGAGAACCACCTGCAGCCCATGTAGAGGAAGTTTGAAGTATTAATCGTGGGGATGACCAATTAATTAAATCAGCCGAAAGGGAATAGAAAAAACCATAAACCATTGCGCCATTTATTACAGCATTTGTAAAGTCAACTACCATGTATTTTCCAAAATAGCTATTGTAGGTAAGGCTTGCAGACATTTTTCCAATCCTATCCCTTGATACAGGAGCTAATATTTTATCGGCAATTGTATAACCTGATTGTGTATAAGGGTTTACAAATTGAACATTATAATCTGTGCCATCCCATCCTCGCCATGTGGTTGGGTCGCTTAAATTATTTGTTCTTATAATTCCTGTTCCATATTGTTGAAGAAGATGAGTTTCCAGCTGAACCATTTTATAATAGTAACCATCTTTTTCTATAATATTTGAACCTCCAAAAATTCCAAATGGTGAATGGTTTGTTGGGTAAGGAGATTTATATGGTGATGCAGCAACTAAATTGCTTGGTGCAGTGGTGTGCGTAAAAGTTTTCCCACTATCAAGTGACGATGCATATGTAATGGCGTTGTACCAGCAATTTTGCCAGTTACCACAAGGTACATATTCATCGTGTATAAGAGCATGAATGTTAATTCCATCAGTAGTATAAGTTGAAACAATCCATTCGTTGTTGTTAAAATTTGATGGATCTGAATCTTGATGGGAGGTCATAATTTGATTACAGTCTTTTGTTAAAGTATTAAAGTTTGTGCCAGTCATTCTCCAACTGGTGTAATGAGATGCGATAAGATTAATTTTGTTAGAAGCATCACGAAATGCTCGAGCAGGAGCATCAGGAATATCGATGGTATTGCAATTGTTTGAGGAATAGTCAAAAACAATTTCGGGAGCACCAACTGTAGGTGTACCGGGATAGGTAATTTGTGCAAACGCACTAATTGAGCTAAAAAATAAGCTAAGAAAAATTATTTTTTTCATGTGATTTTATTTTAAAAAGTAAATATTTTTTAACTAACAAAAATCATCCAATTAAATTTGTTGAAACTCAAATTTAATGCGTTTAGTTTATTGAATTATTGGAATAAGACCTCGTATTCCCATATCAACCACTTTTTCTCCTATTTCAGGCTGAAAGTAACCATCAGAAGTAATTTCTTGCCACTCAAAACTTTTGTTTGTTGATAATGAAACGGTAACTACAATGTCGCTTGTTTCTGTTCCTGTTATTACCAATGGATTGTTTACCATTGAGTTACTTACAAATTGTCCTGTTACCACGCAACTTCCTGCAGGTATCGGCGATGTTGCAAACAATGGATTTGGAACAGTTGTTCCCGCCGATTGCCCATCGCTAAAGTAACTTTGGCCTAATACGTTTGTAGAAAATCCCCAATACCCTTGTGTATGATTGCCTGGCCCTCCTGCATTGCTTGATGGCGTATAAGCAACATTGTTTATTTTGTATCCATTAATGTATGTTTTAAATCCAATGAATGAAGCAATGGTACCTGTACCCATGTTATTGCCTGGTATAGCATTTGCCTTATAGGTAATATCATAATTTTGATATGCTAGCGAAATACGCAACCACTTATAACTTCCAGCAGTAATTTGACTGATTGGTTTTGAAAAAAAAATAGTCCCATCTTTTGTTTGTGTTGAAGCACAGTAATCAATAGCATTAGATCCTCCAGCACTGGTTTGTTGGCCAATATACAGTACATTTCCCTTGCCTAAGGAGTCGTAATCGCCTGCCAATTCAATGTAATGTTGACTTACTAAATTAAAGTGAGGCGATTGAGCAGCATTACCACTTGGTATTGTGGATGGGTTTCCTAGATTATTTAATCTAACCTGAGTGCTATCAAATTTAAATTTAAAAATTAATCGAGGACCTGTTGTGGTTCCTGAATTAAATACGGAGTCGGGAGAACATGTGTTTACAATAATTGTAGGTGAATTAGTTGCCGGCGTTTCGTCTTTATTTTTTTTGCAAGAATAGGATAATAAAAAGCTTACTATTCCTATAACTATAATTGATTTTTGTCTTTTAATCATTGTTGAAATTGTTTTAATTGTTCTATACGAAGATATTAAAAAATGGTAAATAAATTAAATATGCATTTTTGCAACAATTACTAAATCAATTAATTAAATTTGCTTTACTCATTTAAATTTTTAAAATAACATGCTGAAAAAATACTTTATAGCCATTAGTTTATTGAGTTTACTTTCTGTAAAAGCGCAAACTCCAATTACAATTTATGCTGCCGATATGCCAGTAGCAAGCTTGCTAACAGTAAGAGATTCGGTTTTAGTGAACCTTACAAATTCTATAGGTACAATGGATCCAACTGTTGCTGGACCAAATTTTAATTTGGATTATTCTTTTTTAACATACACGAGTCAGCAATTCGAAACATTTGATGCTCCGGCAACATTTTCTTCTCCGTTCAATTTATTGTTTAATGTTTTTAATACTTCTTATGGAAAGGAAAATAAATCATTTACTTCCATTCCTGGTGTTCCAATAACTGGAGCGTATGATTTTTTTAAAGTGTCGAGTACGTTATTTAAACAAACTGGTTCTGGCTTTTTTGTTAATGGTACTCCTCTGCCTTTTTTGTATTCATCGGCCGATGTAGTTTATAAATTTCCGATGAATTATTTGAATCAAGATTCATGCGACTATAAATTTGGTTTGCCAATTCCTACGCTTGGTTATTATGGTCAAAAAGGTCATCGAGTAAATGTTGTGGATGGTTGGGGAACATTAACAACTCCTGAAGGTGTTTTTCAAACATTGCGTATAAAATCTACCATTGCAACCATTGATACGATTTATTTAAGTTCATTCAGTTTGGGTAGTAATGTTCCTCGCCCTTTAAAAACCGAATATAAATGGTTTGCAAGCGGCAAAAAAATTCCAGTATTAGAAATTGATGTAACAGGTGGGGTAAATACGATTAAATATTTTAACCCATCCATGGTTGGTATTTATGAAAATACAACTAAGCAATTTAATATGGCCGTGTTTCCAAACCCTTTTTTAAATGATTTTTCTTTAACATATACATTGCCTTCAACCACCAATGTAAAAATAGTTTTAATGGATGTTGTTGGCAAAATTGTTGCTCGTGTTAGCGATCAAATAGAAGCTTTAGGAACGCATCAATTATTTATAAATAAAAATGAATTTAATTTAAGCGCAGGAGTCTATTTTTTAAAATTAGAAGCAAATAATTACAAAGAAATAAAGAAAATTGTTGTTGCGAAATACTAATTAAATTTCAATAAAAGTTTTTTTATTTTACAAGTAGCTTCACGGATTGATTTCCATAGTTGCTTTGTATTTTACAAAAATATATTCCAGCAGAAATTTTAGTGGTGTTAATTTCTATTTTATGAATGCCTATAGGCATATTTTCATTTGCAATGGATTGAACTAATTTTCCATTTATATCTAACAAAGAAATAGTTATATTTTCTTCTTTTATTAAATTGAACGAAAGTGCTGTTTTTTCGTTTGATGGGTTAGGGGAAATACATGCCGAAAAAATATTTTTTTCTTCCTGAATATTTGTTGTGGGTGTTTGTGTGATTGAATATTTTTCAAGAAAAACTCCTTGCCCTCCTTTATCATATGCAACATATAAATAATTACCTTTAAGAACAAAGTGAGGTCGGAAATACCCATTTCCTGTTATTGTTTTACGCTGCAATACATTAAAATTAGTATCCATTGCAAGTATATCTATATGTTCTTGATTTGCAGAAAGTGTGCTAGGTAAATTATTCATTCCAATATACCAGCGGCTATTAGCTTGGTCGAAGGCAACTCCTGTTGAGAAAAAATTACCTTCACCACCAACAGCGCTTACCAAAGTTTGAGCTGAACCCAATGTTGGCACCCAGGCTGTTGTCCATGTTGTCAGTATTAAATTAGAATTATGTCCAAAAGTAGAGCCACTAAAATTATAAAATTGGCCATTATGTAAAACAGCCGTTCCTAAATTGTTATGAGCTGGTGTAGTTAAAGTTAAAGCACTTCCAATGGAATTTAGGTTTGTATCGAATTTAAATACTTTACAATTGGAGGGCATAAATATTTTCACAAAAATAGAAGTGCCATCACTTACTAAAGTCATATCGTTTGTACGAGCCGTCGAGCCTGTTACCACTGTAACAATATTTCCAATTCTATTTCCATTAATATCTGTTTTAAAAAGATATAAATCAGCATCTCCTACTGTTGAAAAAGCAATATAAATCTCGTTATTTAAAATGATGTGTTTGTGATCGGTTAGATTTGTAATGCTTGCAAAATCGCTTGCTGTTGTTAATTGAGTAATAGTACCTTGAGAACTAATATTGCTATAACTTATTTTTCTTAAAAATATTTGAGGCTTACCCGAGGTTGTAAATATGGTGGTTAGGCAAAGACTATCTCCTTTATCAGAAATAACTCCCCAAATTTGGGCGTTGTTATTTATTTTTATTGAATCAGCAAGAGTGAAAATTTGAGATTTCATGTTGTTGCAAATAAGCATAACAACAATAACCAATAAATTGAATTTGTTTTTCATGGCTATATTTCATTAGGTTTATGCTAAATTATAAAATATAAATGACATTTAAAATGATTGTGATGCAAATTGAAATAATTCTAGATATTTGTAATTATCGAATAACTTTTTAAAAAAACTAAATGATAACCGACGAAATAGCAAAAGCGTTGAAGCTTTTATCACAGTTGATGGAACTCCACGAAGTAAATCCTTTTAAAATAAAATCAATTGCAAATGCAGCTTATAAGTTAGATAAAACGGATTTAGATTTAGAAGGGAAGTCAATAGACGAGTTAGAAAAAATTGAAGGCATAGGCAAAAGCATTGCAGTAAAAATAAATGAATTGCAAACCACCAATCATTTAAAAGAGTTGGATGAAATGATTTCAAAAACTCCTTTGGGCGTTATTGATATGCTTGGTGTTAAAGGTATTGGCCCTAAAAAAGTAGGGCAACTTTGGCGCGAGTTAGAAATAGAAAGTATTGGCGAATTACTTTATGCATGTAATGAAAATAGGTTGTTGAGTTTAAAAGGTTTTGGTTTTAAAACACAAGAGCAGGTGAAAAAACAAATTGAATTTTTTCAATCCAATGCAGGAAAGTTTCTGTATGCTTCGGTCGAAACATTTGCGTTTGAGCTAGTTGATTATATTAAAGAAAAATACAAAACAAATTTGGTTTCACTCACTGGTGAAATGCGACGAAAATGTGAAGTAATAGAAAAGGTAGAAATATTAATTGCTTCAGAAAGTTTAGTAAACATTGATGAGTTTGAAAATAAAATAAATGTCAAAATTCAGTTAATTACTTGTTCCGAAAAGCAGTTTTATTTAAAATTAATTGAAACTACTTTTTCCGATAATTTTAATATACCCGATTTTAAATTTGATGAGTCAATAAAAAATGAAAAGGAGTTATTTGCATATAATAAACTTCAATACATCGAACCTGAACTTCGAGAATCTCATGAAATAGTACAATTAGCGAAAGAACATACTATTCCACAGTTAATTGATGTTAAAGATTTGCGAGGAATCCTTCACAATCACAGTACATACAGCGATGGTGTAAATACGCTAAAAGAAATGGCTGAATATTGTAAAGAACTTGGTTACGAGTACCTTGGGATTTGCGACCATTCGCAATCTGCTTTTTATGCCGATGGAATGAAACCTGAAAAGGTTTTTTTGCAACATACAGAAATTGATGAACTCAATAAAAAACTTTTTCCTTTCAAAATTTTTAAAGGCATCGAAAGCGATATTTTAAATGACGGGTCATTGGATTATGAAGAAGATGTTCTTAAATCATTTGATTTTATTGTAGCTTCGGTGCATTCTAATTTAAAAATGAATGAAGAAAAGGCTACAGCACGTTTAATAAAGGCAATTGAAAACCCCTATACAACCATATTAGGTCATCCTACTGGGCGATTGTTATTATCGCGACCAGGCTACCCATTAGATCATAAAAAAATCATTGATGCTTGTGCAGCAAATGGTGTTGTTATTGAATTAAATGCACACCCCTATCGTTTAGATATCGACTGGCGATGGATTCCGTATTGTCTTAAAAAAGGCGTTGTGATTTCTATCAACCCCGATGCGCATGAAAAACATGGCTATCACGATATGTATTTCGGAACTTGCGTAGCTCGAAAAGGGATGCTTTCAAAAGAAATGTGTTTTAATGCATTGTCTTTAAATGAAGTAGAAACGTATTTTAAAAATCGAAAATTGTAATCTCATCTGGAGGAAGATTGAACTTTTTAAAATTTATAAATGAATTATGTGTTTTTAAAACTAAAAAATAAATGGCCATACTAAATTCTATTGCAAGTTGGTGGATGAAAAAAAGGATGCATCAGATTGAACTTTTTATGAAGTATCCATGTGATGTGCAGGAGGAGTGTTTGCGCAAATTAATTTCTTCTGCTAAAGATACGGAGTGGGGGAAGGCTCATGATTTTAAAAATATTTCTAACAAAGAACAATTCAAAAAAAAAGTTCCTATTCAGGATTACGATTCCTTAAAACCATTTATTGATAGGGTTCGTAGAGGTGAACAAAATATTTTATGGAATAGCGATATACATTTTTTTGCAAAATCATCGGGTACTACAAACGATAAAAGTAAATTTTTACCTGTAAGTGAAGAGTCGTTAAATAATTGCCATTACAATGGTGGTCGCGATATGATTGCCATTCACTGTTCGCTTAATCCTGAAACAAAATTATTTACTGGAAAAAATTTAGCATTGGCAGGTAGTTTGGTTACCGATAATTTTGGTGATCATAAATCGCAAAATGGAGATTTATCAGCCATTGTAATTAATAATTTACCGGTATGGGCAGAGTTTTTTAGGGCTCCAGACTTATCAATTGCATTGATGGATAAGTGGGATGAAAAGTTAGAAAAATTAGTACAGGCAACATTAAAAGAAAACATGGTAAGTCTTGCAGGTGTTCCTTCTTGGATGTTGATTATCATGAAACGGGTATTAATGGAATCTGGTAAAAAATCAATTGCCGAGGTATGGCCAAACCTCGAAGTGTATTTTCATGGCGGTGTAAATTTTACTCCTTACAAAGAACAGTTTAAAACTCTTTTTAATAAATCCGATTTAAATTATTTGGAATTGTATAATGCTTCCGAAGGTTTTTTTGGAATTCAGGATCAGCGTAACTCTGATGAGTTGTTACTGATGCTCGATTATGGAATTTTTTATGAATTTATGCCAATGAATGATTCAACAACAGATGAGTCAAAAACCCTTTCGTTGGATGAAGTAGAATTGGATAAAAATTATTCATTAATAATATCAACAAATGCAGGCATCTGGCGTTATCAATTAGGCGATACCATTAAGTTTACCTCAGTATATCCATTTCGTTTTAAAATTTCTGGTCGTACAAAGCATTTTATGAATGCTTTTGGCGAAGAGGTAATTGTTGATAATGCCGATAAAGCATTAAACATAGCCTGCGAAAAATCAGGTGCGCAATTAAAAGAATATACTGCAGCTCCTGTATTTATGAATGGTAATGAAAATGGTGCTCACGAGTGGTTAATAGAATTTGAAGTAGAGCCAAATAGTATTGACTATTTTTCAGAAATGTTGGATAATGCTTTAAAATCAATTAATTCGGATTATGAAGCTAAGCGATATCAGAATATTGCATTACGCCAGCCCATTGTTAAAGCGCTTCCTGCAGGTACATTTTACAAATGGTTTGAACTCAAAAATAAATTAGGTGGGCAACATAAAGTACCTCGCTTATCAAATGATCGAAAATATCTGGAAGAGATTTATTCGATAATCAAATACTAATTCTATTCGTTTAATAATCGTTCAATAATAATTACTAATTTGGTGGTAATTAAAAAATATGAAAAAAATAATTTACCTGTTTCTTTTTATTTCAATTAACAGCTTTTGTCAAAGTAAATTTAAACTCATTGCAACCATTGAAATTGAAGCCGATTTTTTTACTACCGATAATCAAAGTAATTTATATGTAGTAAAAGCAAACGAACTTTCTAAATTTGATAAAACGGGGAAATTAGTATATAAATACAGCAATAAAAATTTGGGTAATATCGATTTTGTAGATGCGTCCAATATGCTGAAGTTATTGGTGTTTTATAAAAACTTTTCTCAGGTTGTTTTTTTAGACAATACGCTTAGTTTAACTGGTAGCCCTGTAGGTCTTGATAAAGATGGGTTTCGGCAAGCGCAATTGGTTTGTAGCTCTCATAATAATGGTATTTGGATTTATGATCAGCAAAATTTCGAACTGCTTCGCCTCAATCAGGCGCTCGAAAAAATACAACAAACAGGTAATTTAAGTTTGCTTTTAAGTATAGATTTACGCCCCAATTTTTTGGTTGAGTATAACAATAAACTATACCTTAATAATCCGACTTCCGGAATTTTAATGTTTGATATTTATGGAACCTATTATAAAACAATACCTATTAAAAATGCTCCATTTTTCCAGCCAATTGGCGATGTGGTTTATTTTATTGCGAATAAAAAAGTAAAAACATACAACATAAAAACTGCCGAAGAAATGGAGTTTGAGTTGCCATTAAATGATTTTAAAAATTTCAGATTAGAAATGGATGCCTTGTTCTTACAAACCGAAAAATCAATTTTTGTTTATACTTCCCAATAAAAATTAAATAAATCCTAATTAGTAGATTAATTATTTTAGTTTCAGCACTTTGTAATCATTGTTTTTATTGGGCTTTTTGATCGTGTAAACTTATTCACAATTTTCATTTTTTTACTTGTTTAACATGCTATATTTTGTATTTTCGTTATCTCAATTTTTTTGTTGAATTAAATTGTAATTTTAACTAAATTGAATATTTTTTATTTTTCTTTTCAAATATTATTGTACAATTATGCATATAGCAATAGCAGGAAACATAGGTTCGGGTAAAACTACACTCACTACACTTTTAGCAAAACATTATAAGTGGCAGCCTCACTTTGAAGATGCGGACGATAATCCTTATTTGAATGATTTTTATGAAGACATGCAACGTTGGTCATTTAACTTGCAAGTGTATTTCTTAAATAGTCGTTTTGGTCAAGTTCAAGAAATTCGCAAAAGTGGAAAAACTGTAATTCAGGATAGAACCATTTATGAGGATGCCTATATTTTTGCACCCAACTTGCATACCATGGGTTTAATGACTACACGCGATTTTGAAAATTATTTTGCGTTGTTTAAGCTTATGGAATCTTTTATTACTCCACCCGATTTGTTAATTTATTTGCGTGCTTCGGTTCCTACATTAGTTAGTCAAATTCAAAGGCGTGGGCGCGATTATGAAAGTGCAATTAGATTAGATTACCTAAAACGTTTGAACGAACGCTATGAAGCATTTATTACCTCTTATGAGCAAGAAAATCCAGGTGCAAAGCTTTTAGTAATTGATGTTGATAATAATAACTTTTCCGAAAACGCCGAAGACCTAGGTAAAATCATTAATAAAATAGATGCTGAAATTAACGGTTTGTTTTAATCACAATAATAGCGCTAATGTACGCATAATAAAAAACTCCTTACAAAATTATTGTAAGGAGTTTTTTATTGTGCTTCACTTTTTTAGACTTTTCTTATTACATTGTGTACACACACTCAATATTTTAGTTCACCAATTTTATTCAATACCTCAGTTAATTGGTCGGGCATATTTGTACCAATAAGTAATTTTTTATTGTTTGTAAATTCAAGTTGTAATCCTTTGTCGCCTGAAACATTAAACGCTCTTCCTTTTCTAAATAAACCAACCCTCAAACCCCATCCGCCATATTCAGTAATAGCCGAATATGTTCTAATAAATGATTTTGTCAAACTCTCCCAAGGATAGTGTTTGAACTTTATATGAAATGGGAAAAAGCGAACATAAATGCCGTCTTTTTTTATTATTGTTTCGAGTCGCAAATTTAAAAATAAAATAGTTACCAGTAATGTTAGAGCAGTTGTGATTAATAGTTCTGTATTGTTCATCGGTTTGTCACCAAATTGCTGTCCAGTAAAAACTTGTTTAAAAACTCCGAAAATAAAAAGTCCATTACCGGTCAATAGAATCAGCCAAAGCCACCATTGCTTAAAGCGTTGCGTTTCTGTATATAAAATTTCATTTTCCATTTTTTATGTTTACTATTTTCTTTACGATTTAGCTAATAGTATAAATGCTTTTATGCTATGTGCTTTTTGGTTTTTATAATACTAGTGGAAGCCAAAGTTATCGATTGTGTCGATTTTTTAAAATTTCATAAATCGTACCTATGCCTTTTTATACTAATCATGATGGCTTCTATTTTGCATCATTAATTTTAGTTTTAAATCGTCATATATTATTCCAATAATCAAAACAGTTCCTGCAATTGCTAAAACATAAAGTTTTATTGTCGAATAAAATATACCACCTAAAAGGCCTCCTAAAAAGAAAAAACTGATAATTGTAAGTCGCAATTTAATGGAAGAGTAGAGTTTTTCTCTTTGCTCCTTTAGTTTGTAAAAAAATAATTGAGATAGTTCTATTCCTAAATCAGTAAATAAGCCTGTTAAATGCGTTGTTCTAACAGTAGCATTAGAAATTGTGGTTACTAAGGAGTTTTGCAAGCCCATTGCAAAAAGCAAAGAAAAGGCTATGGTATTTGGATTTTTTGAAATTAAGCATTCCCCAAATATTGCTACTGAAAATAAAATAACACTTTCAATAATTATAGGTATTATATAAATTAATCTGATTGTTGATTTCGAAACAAACTCAACAATCACATTTGATACAAATGAACCTAAGAAGAAGAAAAAAATATATAAAAAATAAATAATCCCCTGCCAAAAGTTGAGTTTAAAAATTTCGTCTGCAAAAAAAGCAAAATGGCCAGTTACATTTGTTGTTAAGCGTTGAACGGCTAAAAAACCTGCAACATTTACAATTCCAGCTACAAATGACAGCAATGAAGCAATCTTCAAATTATGTTTTAAAGTTCTTGCCTTACCCTTGTGTCTAAACATAATTTAGTTGTCAATTTGTTTTTTTGTTGTCGGTTTCAATAATGTTTATTGATTTATGTTGTTAACTACTCTCACAGGAACAATTTCTATTTTCATATAAGGGTAATATGGTAAAGTTGAAAGTTTTGAATGTACATCCTCTTGATCTGAAGCTATCATTACAATGTAAATACCAGACATATCAAGTTTTATGAAGGTATCTAGAATAGAGCCATTTTGTTCCAACTCTTTTACAACCTGCTGTTCTTTAGGAAGTAGTTTCATTCGGGTTTCGTTGTCCAATCCTACTAATTGGATGTTAAGCATAAATTTTTTCATTTTTTCTTTTTCGTTAAATTTAATGTTTTAAATCAAGTGTTGTTTTTTTTAATAAAAAGTTGTGATAAAGACACTGGCCATTATAAAAAGTATGAAATAAAATAGCTGGATTTTTACTTTCTCATTACCCTTTTAGATATGTTTTGCAAATTTATATTAAAAATCGTAGTTCAAATATAGCATCTTTCTATTTTTTATTATTTTGGATTTCAAAACCATTATCTCTGTAAAATAAAAAACTCCTTACAAAATTATTGTAAGGAGTTTTTGTTAAAATAAAACTATTTTTTTAGTGCATTTTAGCACAAGATTCGCCACAACTTTTTATACACTCTTCTTTTGTTTTACAACCATGCGTACATCCTGTTATGCATGCTTTTACAGTAGTTTTATCTTTACAACATGATTTTTCTGCGCCCATTCCTGCATGTTTTAAACACATTTCTTTTTCTTCAGGTGAGCATTTCATCGAATCGCAATATGAAGCACATGCTTCTTTACTCATGTTCATGCATTTGTTCATATCGCATTTAGCACCTACAAATTTACCATCTGCACCATACATACCCATGCAGTATGATTTTTCTTCTGGTGTACAACCTTTTTCATCGCACATTTTAGCACACTCTTCTTTTGTCATTGATGCGCATTTGCTCATATCGCATTTGCTCATCATATCGCAACTACCGTTCATTTCGCCCATTGTGCATTCTTTTTTCATTCCACAAGCAGCATCAATTCCTTTTTCTGCCGAAACAACGGCAATGTATGGAGCAATAACTAAGGATACAATAGACATTAATTTGATTAAAATGTTCATTGATGGACCTGATGTATCTTTAAACGGATCTCCAACAGTATCACCTGTTACAGATGCTTTGTGTGGTTCTGATTTTTTGTAGAACATTTCGCCATTAATCATTACTCCTTTTTCGAATGATTTTTTAGCATTATCCCATGCACCACCTGCATTTGATTGAAAAATACCCATCAATACACCTGACACCGTTACACCTGCCAATAACCCACCCAATACTTCTGGACCAAACAGAAAACCAACAATAATTGGCGTAATTAAAGCAATTGCACCTGGCATCATCATTTCGCGGATAGAAGCTTTTGTAGAAATAGCAACACATTTTTCGTATTCAGGTTTTGCTTTGTATTCCATAATGCCAGGTATTTCGCGGAACTGACGTCTAACTTCTTGCACCATATCCATTGCTGCTTTACCAACTGCCTGAATACACAATGCCGAGAAAATAAAAGGAATCATTGCACCCACAAATAAACCAGCTAATACATTAGCTTTGTATATATCAATAGCATCAATACCTGCAATGCCAACAAATGCAGCAAATAATGCTAGTGATGTTAATGCTGCCGAAGCTATTGCAAATCCTTTTCCTGTTGCAGCTGTTGTGTTGCCGACAGCATCTAAATTGTCTGTACGTTCACGTACTTCAGGAGGTAATTGACTCATTTCAGCAATACCACCTGCGTTATCAGCAATAGGTCCAAATGCATCAATGGCTAATTGCATAGCTGTAGTTGCCATCATACCTGCTGCCGCAATTGCAACACCATATAAACCAGCAAAGTGGAAGGATGCCATAATACCTGCCGCCAATGTTAAAATAGGTATCACAGTAGATTTCATTCCTACTGATAAACCACCAATAATGTTGGTTGCATGTCCTGTTGATGATTGTTGAATAATAGAATTAACGGGCCCTTTACCCATTGCTGTGTAATATTCGGTAACGATACTCATTACAGCTCCTACCAATGTTCCAACAACGATTGCCATAAAAACACCCATCTTGGTAAATGTTGTGCTACGCAATGTGATGTCGCCTTCAGGTAACATGTACATAACAATAAAGTATGAAGCAATAACAGTTAGTAACATGGATGCCCAGTTTCCAAGGTTTAAAGCCGTTTGTACGTTTGATTTATCATCTTTAATGGTTACAAACCAAGTTCCAACTATTGAAAAAAGAATACCTAAACCACAAATTACCATTGGTAATAAAATAGGCGACATTCCCCCAAAATTATCTGTTACAATAATCTCTTGTCCTAATACCATTGTTGCTAAAATTGTAGCAACGTATGAACCAAAAAGATCGGCACCCATACCAGCCACATCACCAACATTATCACCAACATTGTCAGCAATAGTAGCAGGGTTACGAACATCGTCTTCTGGAATACCTGCTTCAACTTTACCAACTAAATCAGCTCCAACGTCGGCAGCCTTAGTATAAATACCACCACCTACACGAGCAAATAATGCAATCGATTCGGCACCTAATGAAAAACCTGTTAATACTTCAATAGCTGTTTTTACAGTGTTTTCGCCTAAACCTGCAAACATACTAAGGAATGCAATAAATAGACCTCCTAATCCTAAAACAGCTAAACCTGCAACACCTAATCCCATTACCGTTCCGCCAGTAAATGATACTTTCAATGCTTGTTTTAAGCTGGTACGAGCAGCTTGCGTTGTACGAACATTTGCTTTTGTAGCAACCTTCATGCCTATATATCCTGCTGTTGCCGAAAAAACAGCACCAATAATAAATGCGATAGCTATTATCCAGCTTGAGTGAATTTCCTTGCCATTCACTTCATGTATTGTACCTGAATATGCCAATAATATAGAAGCAAATAAAACGAAAATACTTAATACCTTCCATTCTGCTTTTAAAAATGCCATAGCTCCATCAGCAATATACCCAGCAAGCTCTTGCATGTTTTTATCGCCTGCATCCTGTTTGTTTACCCAAGCAGATTTAATAGCCATAACGATTAATCCTAAAATCCCTAAAGCGGGTGCCAAATAAATAATGTATTCGTTCATACTTTTTTATTAATTGTTTGTTTCTAAATTATTGTTTTTATTTTAAAAAAAATAGCTCTTCATACATTAAATTTTAAATGTATTTGAGCCTGCAAACTTATACAAAATTACCTAATTATCAAAAAAGTGTCAAAAGGCCCTGTTTGAAGTAACTATGGAGCATACTTACTATGGAATTAATCTAAAGCACGTTTATTAAACATGATATATCCAAAATGGAAGAGTATTGAAAATGGATTTTTAATGTGGTCATAATAATTAACACCCAAACTCATTGGTCCAACAGGTGTATGCCAAACTAAAGCTGTAGTAGAAATAAAATGCTGAAAGGCAAAGGGTTTACTATATTCGGTGTTTAAATCTGCCGTTTTAACTAACGATTGGTATGGCTGAAAAATGTATCCTTCTGCACGAAAGTCAATGTTTTTTCGGATGCTTATTACAAATTTTATACCTGCTGCAATATATTTATACGCTCTATAGTTTTCTAAAAAAATGGTTTTGCTATCGGGAGTTGGTTGAAATGCCGGTGCTGCCAAAATACTGGAAGTATAATTGTGAAATAAATTTTGTGTAGAATAAACCCCTTCTCCTAAAAATCCAATTTTTAAAGTACCCTTCCGATTAAAATATCTTTCAGCTGTTAATTTTAAGGTTATCCATTCATGTTGTTTTTTAAATTCTTTTATTGTATCAGTTGAAGTAGAGCCTGGAATGTTTTTTTCGCCTCCATTTACATAACGTATCTTAAGTATCAAATTTTCGCCTTGATTTGCATATTGTTTGCGATTTAACGAATTTAGTTCATAGTAAGCTTGCGTAGTAATCATTTTAAAATCGGTTCGGTCGGTTGTGTCTTGTTGGGTAAATTGAGTTGTTTGATAATATAAATATGAAATATTAGCTAATGTTGCTCCTCCAATAATTCGTCCTTTTTTTCCGGTAGGAAAACCAATATTAACATCGCCAAACTCTTCAACTTGTTTTAAGTAAGCAGGCTTAACATCTTCCAAAAAAGCATTACTGCTTTTGTAATAATCCCATTTATTCCATGTAAAATTCGGCTCAATATAAATTGGTATTTTGTACGGAAAATCTAGTCGTGTTTTTATTTGAATTGAGCTGTAAAGTTTTCCAAAATAGGCATTTGCCATAATTTCCGAGGCAAATCTGCCTAAATAATTATATTTTAAACCTATAAAACCTTCACTGATAGGACGGTTAGAAAAATTGCCTCCAAAATAAGTTATGATGTCACGTTCTTTTTTTATTTTTAAATTTAAATCATAAAAACCTGTTCGCTCATTAAATTTTGCAATAGGGAAAATGTTTTTTATTTTATTATCTGAAGCTAACCTGAAATAACCTTCCTTGAGTTCTTCCAACGATACCGATTTGTTTTTATGTAGTAATATTTTTTTCGCATAATCAGATTGGTTTTTATTTAAACCTTCAATAGTAATATTGTCGAAAATAATTTCAGGTTCTCTATTTTTAAAATTAGCTCGTTTTTTTTCAAGTTCAACAGAATCAGTTCTACGTTCAGTAAATTTTTTTATGAATTCCATTTTACGCATAGCAGCAGCATATCCACTATCAATAATAGGTTGCAGGTTGCTGAAATTGAATAGATTTACTTCTGTTTTAGGTTCAATAATTACGCCCCCTTCACACAAGATATCATAATTTGTTTTTGCTTTAAGCATACTTCTGATTTGAGAAAATAAGTTATCTTCCTTTGGTGGTGGACTATTTGATCCAAGGTTGCTGCCGATAATAAAATCTGGAAAAAAGTCTTCGTACATAATATTAGCAGGAAAGTTATTGTAAAGTCCTCCATCAAATAATAATTTACCTTCTACTTTAATTGGTGGAATATAGAATGGGTAAGACATTGAAGCTCGAACAGCTTGTCCTAAATCTCCTTGTTTGAAAATTACGGATTCTTTTTTTTCGACATCAGAAGCCACGCAGCGAAAAGGAATAAATAAACTATCGAAATTATATTTTGCAGCAGCCGAAGGTTCTCCAGATATTTCCATAATACCAAAATCCATCGAAATTGAAGAAATAACATTGGTAGGAAGAGTCGTTGTTATTGCCGAATCGAACGATAATGGATAAGTAATCCAAGATGAATTGTCATCATTGTGTTTAAAATAATAGGCGTATTTTTCGTCTATTGTTCCTTCCGACATATTTTTAAATCGGTCGGATTTCACAAATTCTTCAATCTGCTTTGGTGATAGTCCTACAGCGTATAGTGATCCAACCAATGCGCCCATTGACGTACCTGTGATGTAGTCTATTGGAATATGATTTTCCTCTAATGCTTTTAAAACTCCTATATGAGCAATTCCACTAGCAGCTCCTCCACTCAGAACAACACCAATTTTTTGGGCAGAAATAGGGTTTTG
>CANCPZ010000026.1 GCA_947380175.1 Bacteroidota bacterium
CGTTAGAAGGGTTAGGGTAAAGCTTAATTGTGTTCTGGTAGGTAATTGGATTAAACCCTGTAAGATTAGCATTAATAACTAAAGTATCTGTAACTGTTATGTTTGCATAACAAATGTTGCCGCTATATAAATTTGATATTTCTGTTGGGGTTATGGCTTTGTTCCAGATACCTATATCATCAATCACCCCATTATAATAAGCACCTATTTGAGGATTTGGATACTGCCCTCGTGCCCCAAATAAAACAGGTGAATTAACATTGGAAAGAAATGAGGTAATATTGGCACTACCAATAATTACATTATTAAGATACATTTTAAGTGTAGTGTTATCAAAAGTAATTACACAGTAATACCATTGATTAAGTTGAAATGCTTGTGTTTGAGTAGTAATAGAACCATCAATTCCTGACCATATTGTATTATCCCCCATCTGACAAGTCAATCTTAATGTATTCCAAAAATTCATTTCCACTCCTTTAAAGGGAGCACTAGCGTTAAATCCTAATGTAGAAACAATCGCACTAAAAGTATTTGAAGGAACGGAAGCAGGTTTTATCCATGCGGAAATAGTAAAACTAGAGTTATTAAAATTAATATTATTCCCAACATTAATATAATTACTTGAACCATTAAAACTATAAGCAGAATTAGAATTTCCAAACCTGTCTGTTGTCACTGTTGCACCATTTACGGTGCCATTATTAGCATTTCCACTTTCATCATTCGCGTTTCCATTAAACCCCCACCAACCAACAAGCCCATTCGTAGGCACATACGAAGGTGTTTGTGCAAAAGCATTAAAACCAATTGCAACACTTAAGAGTAAAATTATTTTTTTCATATTCATAAATTAATTGTTTTACCCTAAATAAAATGGCTTTGGGCTTTTGCCACGTTTATTAAAGTGGTAGCTGATTCCACTACAAAAAATAATGTGAATATTATTTTTTGTAGTACAATGATAATGAATAAAAACAAATACCCAATACATTGGGTGGTTATTATATAATTCTAAATTCACTTTTGTTGAGTGATTAACAATCGAGATAAAAAGGTAATTAACGCATTCGGAAAACATCTACGTAAATTACGTTTAGAAAAACTATTGAGTCAAGAAGAGTTAAATTTTAGAACCGAGCTTTCAAAAAATATGGTTGGTATGATTGAAAGAGGCGAAGTAAACCCAACACTTACCACTATTGATGCTTTAGCCAAAGGTCTTGGTATATCCAAAAAAAAGTTAATGGATTACGAGTAATCGTAAATGTCTATAAAAAAATCGCAAAAATTAAAATTTCCGCGCAAATAAACTTGCTACCCTTTCCATTTTAGTATTTCAAAATTTTATGTATGTTTGTATTAATGGGTAAACAATCTATCATAGAAACTATAAAAGCCGAAAAGTCTTATTTACAGGAGCATTTTGGAGTGGAGGAAATTGCCTTATTTGGCTCGTATGCAAGAGGCGAAGAAAAAGTTGATAGCGATGTGGATATTTTGGTAAAATTAAAAAATCCTTCCTATAGTTTATTAATGGGATTGTATGCTTATTTAGAAATTAAACTTAATGCAAAAATTGACGTCATAAGGAAAGGGCCGCACATTTCGGAACGTTTTTTAAAGCATATAAACAAGGATTTAATCTATGTCTGAAATTGAAAAATATATTTTAGAAATCATTTTAGAGCATTTGAATGTTTGCGAAAAAAGATTTTTAGAAATTAAAACACCAAACGATTTTGTAAGTACTGAATATGGCGGAGTTATTCTCGATTCAATTGTTACAAGACTTCAAGCTATTGGCGAAAATATAAAACGCATACAAAAACAGAACACGAATCTCCAACAAAAACACCCTCATATAGAGTGGAATAAAATAGTACAGTTTTGAGATTTTATTTCGCATCATTACGAAAAATTAGATTACCAAGTAATTTTTGACATTTGTGAAGTTGATTTGCCACCATTACTAAAAGCCATTAATAAAGAGCTGAATAGTTAATAAAACCGACTACATTGAATACCGCACTCGAAAAAATAAAAACAAATTATCTTATTCAATGCCTATTAAATAGCTATAGCTTGATGTTTTTTTCGTTAGACAATGTATTTGCTATTTGCATTTTAGTGGTTACCTTTTTTACCCCCGTTGTTGGTTTTTCGGGTTTTATGTGTGTGGTTTTGATAAATGTATCTGCATACATTATTGGATTTAATAGAGATGAAATACTGAAAGGAGTGTTTGGGTTTAATGCCTTGTTTTTAGGTATGGCTTTGGGTTATGAATTTATGTTCAACGGCACTTTTTTACTTTTATTTATAACATCCACCTGGGTTTTGCTTTTAATAACGGTTTGGATAAAAGGCTTATTCTCGTCCTACAATTTGCCCTTTTTGTCGTTCCCGTTTATTATTGCGTATTGGTTTGTTTCATTGGCTTCATCCAATCTTAGCAACATTCATTTAGATGAAACACACACCTATATTATTAATGAATTAGCGCGCAATCAAGCCTCGACATTTTATCAAGTTGTACATTCTTTAGACACTATAAATATCACTCCATTCGCGCTTATTTATTTTAAAACACTGGCAGGAACATTCTTTCAAAGCAGTGTGCTTGGAGGTATGTTAATTACGGTAGGGTTAATTTATTTTTCTCGAATCGCTTTTTCATTAAGCTTAATCGGATTTGGATTGGCTTACTTATTTTATTCCTTATTTGGTGCCAATGTTAACGATTTGAATATCTCATTACAAGGCTCCAATTATATTTTTCTTGCTATCGGAATTGGTTGTTTCTTTTTAATTCCAAATACATATAGTTACCTAACAGTAATTATTCTAACACCAATGTTGATTTTGGTTTTAATGTCATTCGAAAAAATTCTTTTTCTATTTCAGCTAAAAGCATTTTCGTTTTCGTTTAGTTTTATTTGTACTGCATTCCTTTATACATTAAACCAACGTTGGTTTCATAAACATTTACAAGTGGTAACAATTCAATATTTTTCGGCCGAAAAAACCATTTACAAATACCTAAATTCGATTCAACGATTTAAAAACGAACACCTTTTAAAAATCTCTTTGCCGTTTGCTGGAGAATGGAATGTTAGTCAAGGTTACGATGGAAAAATAACCCATTTAGGCGATTGGAGCAAAGCTTTAGATTTTGTAATATTAGATTCTAAAAACAACACATACCGAGAGCCCCAAAGTTATAATGAACGTTTTTCGAAGGAAAATTTTTACTGCTATAACAAAGAAGTTTATGCACCATACGATGGCTATGTATATGACATTATCAATACCGTTGAAGACAATGATATTGGTGATATGGACACCCAATATAATTGGGGAAATACCGTAATAATAAATCATTTGAATGGTTTGTTTTCACAAATTAGCCACTTAAAAAAAGATTCGTTTGGTGTATTTATCGGACAATATGTTACTAAAGGAACATACCTTGCAACGTGTGGAAATTCAGGTCGTTCGCCTGAGCCTCACATTCATTTTCAGTTACAAACAATTCCAACAGTTGGAGCAAAAACATTGGCTTATCCTATCTCTTATTTTATTGAGCGTAACGGACAACACAAAACATTAAAAATTTCGGAGGTACCTAAAAAAGATTCAAACATAAGCAACGTGCTTGTTAATGAATTATTAATTATTGGTTTTTCGTTTTTACCTGGACAAAAAATTTCATTCCAAAAAGAAAACACCAACATCGTAATAGCTTGGGAAGTTTTTACAGATGCTTGGAACCGACTGTATATCTATTGTGCAGAAAGCAAATCCTACGCCTATTTTGTAAATGACGGTGTGATGCTTTATTTTACCGACTTTGAAGGCGACAAAAAATCATTGTTGTTTAATTTTTATCTCGCTGAATATAGGCAATTGCTTGGTTATTATGATGGTATTAAAGTTCAAGACAATGTTCCTTTAATACATTTTAACAATAAAATAATTCAATTTTTTCAGGATTTTGTAGCACCTTTTTATTTGTTTACAAAAGCTAACTACACCTCTGCATTTAGTTATACTGATAATATATACGCTCCTCAAAATTTAATTATTAATACCGAAATCGAAACAAAACTTTTTAATTTCACATTCAAAAAAATTAATTTCGAAATAGAATTAAAAAACCGAAAAATAGAGCGTTTTACAATTCACAATAAAAATAATACAGAAACATTTCTGAACATTTCTCAATCATAAAAAACAATAAAAATGACACTTTTAAAAAAAGCAATTGCAAGCATTTTATTATTAAGCGCGCTAAAAGCTAATGCGCAGGACAAAGCATTGATGACAGCCTTTAGCACCTCATATGACTACGAAGCAATTCAGAAATACGATGCTGCCATTACAGCAATTAATACTGTTTACAATCCATCGTCCTATGAAATGAATTTACGTTTAGGGTGGTTAAATTATTTAGGAGGAAAACATAAAGATGCTGTTTCTTTTTACCAAAAGGCAATTGTTTTGATGCCAGCTGCAACAGAACCCAAGTGGGCAATAATTAACCCTTTAACAAAATTAGAAAACTGGAACGAAACCGAGAAAACATATCTTTCTATTTTAAAATTAGATTCTAAAAACGCTTCCGCAAATTACAGTTTGGGCTTAATTTATTATTATCGTAAAGATTATGTTACAGCAAAAAAATATTTTGATGTAGCATTAAACCTTTATCCTTTTGGCTATAATAATATGTTAATGGGGGCCTGGACAAACTATTTTTTGGGTAATAAAAATGAAGCAAAAACATTGTTTAACAAGACGCTTTTATATAGCCCAAATGATAAATCGGCATTAGAGGGCTTGAATTTGTTAAAATAATATTTGAATCGTAACAAGTTTTTGGAATAGATAACGTCAAAAGAAAACCGTTACGAATTAATAATGCCATACATGATTAAATTTAAAAGTTATAAAGTTATAATTGTTCTTCTTTTTCTTTCTTTGTGGGCAACTGGTTTTTCGCAAGAAATAATAAACTCGGCTATTGTAGAGAAAAAAACCTATCAACTGTGTTTAGATAAAAACTGGTCGGAGCTTATTAGATATGGTAATTTAGCCGAAAAAAAAGGTTTTGATTATTTTTATTTACAAGAACGAATAGGTATTGCCTATTACGAAAAAAAAAATTATTCGCTTGCTGAAAAACATTTTCAAAAAGCATTAAACTATAATTCAAGCGATGATTTAGTAAAAGAGTATTTATACTATTGTGCTTTATTTATGGGTAAATCAGAACAAGCCAGAAAACAATGTTCTAATTTTAGCTCGGAGCTTTCAGAAAAAACTGGAACTAAAAATATTTCTTCTGTAGGATCTGTTGCACTTGAAGGGGGAATAAAAATAAGCAAAAAAAACACTTTTTTAAACCCACAAAACAATGAAACGGAAAATTATTTTAGCCCTGCGAAATACCTTCAATTGGGTTTAAATCATTTTACCAAAAAAAATGTTTCACTAACACATTGTGTTAGTTTTTTTAAGCAACAATCAAATAGTGCTATTCTAGAAAAAAATCAACCTCTGGTATATAGCGAAAACGAAATTAAACAGTTGCAATATTATTTAAAAATAAATATCCCGATCAAAAAAAATTGGTTGCTTTCACCTGCCTTTCATTTGGTGCATAAAAATTACACTTCTATTAAACCTGTAATACATCCAGCTTATACCGACTCTGTTTTTCACCCAGGCAGCCCACCAAACCCTCTTCCTCACCCACCCTATTGGGAAACCATTAATCACCCAGCTATTATAGACAAAAACCCCGCCACCATTACATCAAAAGCAATCTATTTTGTTGGCTCGTTAGCAATTCAAAAAACTATGAATAAATTTTCTTTAACATTGGGTACAACGGTTTCAAATATTGATAAAAACACTCAATACATCAACTTTGGTGGGGTATCATTCGCTGTTTGGGGAAATAGTAAATTAATAATTGGTTGCACACAATATTTAAATACGAAAGATAATTATTCAACGGTATATGGTTCAACTAATTCATTTTTATATATTGAACCATTTAAAAAAGTTTCCATAACAGCTTCCTACTTATTAAATAATGGAAACAATATTATTGAAGATAACGGATCTCTTGTAAATAATTCGTTTGATTTAACAAATTCGAAATTATCATTTATAGCCAATTTTTATTTTAATAAACATATTGCTTTATGTGGCTTATACCAAAAAGAGTTCAAAACAGAATCCATTCAAAAATTTAATTACAATTACAATTTGTTTGTTGTAGGAATAAAAATAACACCCTAAGAAAACTTTTAAAAAATAAATTCATGAATACCCATAAAAAAATCATCGTCGCTATACTATTACTTTTTATTGTTAATAGTACGTTTGCTCAAGACAACAATTTGATAACAGCATTTAATAAAAGCCTTGTTTTTGAATATAAAAAAGATTATTCTTCAGCCATCGTTGTTTTAAAAGATGCTTACGAAACAAAATCATACGAAGCCAATATGCGGATGGGGTGGCTTTATTATTTATCTGCCCAGTATAATGAGTCTATCAATTTTTATAAAAAAGCAATCGACTTAATGCCTAATGCAATAGAACCTAAAATTGGCTATCTGTATCCTGCATTGGCAAAAAACGCTAACGAAGGCGGAGAGAACATTGTGAATCAATATGCTAAAATTTTAGAGCTTAATCCAACTGATATAAATGCAAATTACCAAACAGGTTTTTATAATTATAATAAAGGAAATGAGGCTGTGGCGCAAAAATATTTTCAAAAAATAATTGATTTATATCCTTCTGGTTATGATTATTATTTAAGAATTGCTTGGGCAAAAATTGCGAAATCAAATCCGGTAAGTGATTTAATTGCAAACGCCTTTTCAAAAAGCTACGAGTTTGAAGCAAAGGGGGATTATTTGTCGGCAATTACTACCCTTAAAGACATTTATGATTCAAAGTATTACGATTTAAATTTACGCTTAGGGTATTTAAATAATATGGTTTTACAATATGTAGAAGCCGTAAAGTATTATAAAATAGCTATTGATTTAAAACCAAATTCCATTGAACCTCGCTTGGCCTATGTTGCACCTGCTTATCAATTAGGTAATAAAGATGATGTCTTTAATCAATACAAAAAAATTATAGAACTAGATCCACATAACACAACAGCCCTTTACCAAATAGGATTAGCTTATTATTATAAAAAAGATTACGCTAATGCATGTGCTAATTTCGAAAAAATTGTTGCCCTATATCCTTTTACCTATGATGGATTATTAATGCTTGCTTGGTCTAATTACAGATTGAATAAAAACACTACAGCAGAAACACTGTTCAACAAAGTGCTAATGCTTTCGCCTAATGACAAATCAGCATTAGAAGGCCTAAAATTGATGCAGAATAATAGAAGTAGTAGTAAACCAGAATAACCATATTTTAGTTAAAAAAGAAATTGTTTTCAAAATCTATTTCTTTGATCTTCCCCTTGTATTCTTTTGTAAATTCGCATACATTTTGAATTTTATAATATGAATAAGCCTAGTTTTGATGATATTTATATGGAATTAGCTGAAAACCTGGCTAAGCGCTCTCACTGCGTAAAAGCACAGGTTGGGGCTGTACTAACAAAAGAAACACGAATTGTTTCCCTCGGATATAATGGTCCTCCGGCTGGAACCCACAATTGTGATGAAGTGTGGCCAGAACAGGGCTGTCCTAGAGATAGCAAAGGCAGCTGCTCTTTAGCTTTACACGCTGAACAAAATGCAATTTTATATGCTGCAAAAAACAATATTACCATTGAAGGGTGCACCCTTTATGTTACCCTTTCTCCCTGCATATCATGTGCTCGTGTAATATATACAACCGGAATAAAAAAAGTATTCTACCTTAATTCGTATGCCGATTATAAAGGGTTGAAACCAGACGAAGGTGTTGATTTTCTAGAAAAATTTGGTGTACAAGTTTTACGATATAAAAAAATAATCGCATAGTTGCATGAATCGTCCAAAGTTTTATATCTACCTACCCATAGTGTTTTCCATTGTTTTAATTCTTGGGATTTATATTGGCAGTACATTTAATCTTGATAAAAATAATGGTTTAGGATCTTCTGCGTCAAATAAAAAATATGGCAAACTAGAAGAAATTCTCCAATACATTAATCAAGAATATGTGGATACCATAAACGACAAAAAGCTTTTAGAAAGCACCATCGAAACAATGCTTCAACAACTCGATCCACACTCAAATTATATTTCAGCCGAAGAGCTAGCCGCAAGCAACGAACCGCTTCAGGGAAATTTTGAAGGCATTGGGATTGAATTTAATATCGTAAACGATACCATACGCGTTATTGCAGCAATACATGGTGGGCCATCCGAAAGGGTTGGAATTCATGCAGGAGATAAAATAATTAAAGTGGAAGGCAAAAATGTAGCTGGGGTAAAAATTACCAATAAAAATATAATGAGTATCCTAAAAGGAAAAAAGGGGACAAAGGTTAAAGTAAGTGTTATGCGTAACTCAAATTTTAGTAGCCTTGATTTTACAATTACGCGCGGCACCATACCAATTTACAGTGTTGATGTGGCTTATATGGTTACGCCAAAAATAGGTTATATTAAAATTAGCCGCTTTGCTGCAACAACATATGATGAGTACATGAAGTCTTTCGAAAAACTTCAGCAAAAGGGAATGACGCAGCTTATCGTTGATTTGCGGGGCAATGGAGGAGGTTACTTAAACACAGCTGTTGATATGGCGGACGAATTTTTAGGAGACGGGAAAGAAATCGTTTACACTGAAGGAAAATCGCGCCCTCGAAAGGATTATAAAGCAACCGACAAGGGCAATTTTGAAAACGGAAAGTTAATTGTTCTAATTGACGACGGCTCGGCATCGGCAAGTGAAATTTTATCAGGAGCGCTTCAGGATAATGATAGAGCAATAATCGTTGGTAGAAGATCTTTTGGTAAAGGTTTGGTACAAGAACAAAGCGTGTTTGAAGATGGCTCCGCAATGCGCTTGACAATAGCACGCTACTATACGCCAACAGGTCGTTGCATCCAAAAATCATATGCAAATGGCTCTGAAGAATATTTTGATGAAGACAGTAAACGATTTGCTAATGGTGAACTGGAAAGTGCCGACAGCATTAAGGTTGCCGATTTGCAAAAATTCAAAACACCAGCAGGTAAAATTGTATATGGTGGTGGTGGTATAACACCTGATGTATTCGTGGCTCTGGATACCACAGGACGATCGTTTTATTTAAGTGAATTGTTGTATAATGGGATTATTAATGACTTTGCTTTTGACTACGCAGATAGCGAACGTGCTAAATTAATAGCATATAAAACGGTAGGAAATTTTAATACTAATTTTTTTGTTTCCGATGCTTTGTTTGATGAATTGGTAGCTTATGCAGAAAAAAATAAAGTACATAAAAATGAAAAAGAGATTAAATTATCTAAACGTATTTTAAAAAATCAATTAAAAGCATTAATCGCTCGCAATATTTGGAATAGCGAAGGATTTTATCCTGTTATACAAAGCGAAGACAATGTTTTGAAAAAAGCAATTGAATTGATGAAATAAAAGAGTTATTCAAAAATTATTATCAATGCTTTTTCATTGTTTTTTCATTGGCCATAAATTTAATTAAGCCACAAACTAAACTTGTTTTTGTGTGAAAAATTTGGAACAATTATCCCCTTTATCCAAATTAATTTCTTTACAACATTTACACTTAGATTTTTGTATATTCGTATCCTAATTTTGTTCGATATAAATGAATAGGCCAATAAGAGTTTTAATTGCAAAAGTCGGGCTCGACGGGCACGACCGCGGAGCAAAAGTAATCGCATCTTTTTTGCGTGATGCAGGGATGGAAGTTATTTATACGGGGTTGCGCCAAACACCAGAAATGGTAGTTAATGCAGCATTACAAGAAGATGTGGATGCTATTGGTGTAAGTATACTTTCGGGGGCGCATAACACCGTTTTTCCAAAAATAATGACGCTGATGAAAGAAAAAGGGTTAAACGATGTGTTGTTAACCGGAGGCGGTATTATTCCTGATAAAGACATGCAAAAGCTAAACGAACAAGGTGTTGGCAAACTTTTTCCGCCAGGTACGGATACAACAATAATTGTAGAATATATCACCAATTATGTAAACGAAAATCGAAATTTTTAAACTAAAAACTCATTAACCCGTTCTTTCCAACCAAGGAAGAATTCTTTTTTAGGTACTAATCCAATTTATAAAAAATTTATGTCTTTTGAAAATCTGTTAACCTCTATCGATAATCGTGTTTTAACAATAACAATTAATCGGCCCGACAAATTAAATGCGCTCAATAAAAAAACAGTTGAAGAAATTGGTCTAGCAATTAAAAATGCAGAATCAAACGATGCTGTGTTGGCAATTATTATTACGGGGTCAGGGCAAAAATCTTTTGTTGCTGGTGCCGATATTTCTGAGTTTGTTGACCTTTCTGTTGAGCAAGGCAGATCTTTGGCTCAAGCGGGGCAAGCTGTTTTTAAATCAATAGAAACGTGCTCAAAACCTGTAATAGCAGCGGTAAACGGTTTTGCGTTAGGTGGTGGCTGCGAACTGACAATGGCTTGTCATTTGAGAATTGTAAGTGATAACGCAAAATTTGGCCAACCCGAAGTAAACCTTGGTTTAATTGCAGGCTACGGAGGAACGCAGCGTTTAATACAATACATTGGAAAAACAAAAGCAATCGAATTGCACATGACTGGTGATATTATAAATGCGGAACAAGCTTTAGTTTTAGGCTTAGTAAATTATGTTGTTCCTCAAGATCAACTTATGGAAAAATGCCTAGAGGTTATCGAAAAAATAAAAACCAAATCACCAAAAGCAATAACAGGAGTAATTAACAGTGTTAATGCTTATTTCGAAAATAGCGTAGACGGTTTTAATATCGAAATAAATGAATTTGGAAAATGTTTTGCAACAGACGATTTTAAAGAAGGGACTTCAGCATTTTTAGAAAAAAGAAAAGCAACATTTACTGGAAAATAAACTCGTTTCATACTACAAGTTCCAAAAGTCTCCGTTATTATACGTTCTGACTAATAATATTTAAACATTCATTAACCCAACAATTGAATCCGTTAAAAAAACTTGCATCACAAACAGCTATTTACGGCTTACCTACAATTGTTGGACGATTGTTGAGTTACTTGCTTACTCCACTTTATACTTACAATTTTACAGCACAAGAATTTGGTGTAAATTCAACAGCTTATTCGTTTGTTTCTTTTTTATTAGTTCTTTTAACATACGGTATGGAAACAGCCCTTTTCCGTTTTTCACAATCCGAAATCGACAAGCAAAAGGTATATACAACAGCACTCATTTCTTTAATTAGCAGTTCTGCTATTTTTGTTTTTTTTATGTGTTTGTTTTCTGCACCACTTGCCGAAATGAGCAAATTTAAGGGGCACTCTGAGTATGTTGTTTGGTTTTCAATAATTATTGCTACCGACGCAATCGCCGCTATCTCTTTTGCAAAGCTTCGCGAACAGGGCAAAGCAAAACGTTTTGCAATCATTAAATCTATAAATATTTTTATTTATGTTGGCCTAAATTTATTTTTCATTTTATTCTGTAAAAACATTTACGAATCCCAAAACTCAACACTAAAAGCTTTTATCGACAAAATCTACAATCCAGAAATTGGTATTGGATACATCTTTATTTCGAATTTAATCGCAAGTTTAGTCACACTTTTATTGCTTGCGCCTGAAATATTGCGCATAAAAATGGTGTTCGAATTGCCTCTTTGGAAACGAATGATGCGTTACGCAATACCATTGTTGATAGCTGGTTTAGCAGGAATGACGAATGAAACATTTGATAGAATTTTATTAAACTATCTTTTACCCGAAAAAGATGCCATGACTCAAATTGGTATATACAGTGCCTGTTACAAGGTATCAATCATCATGACTATTTTTATCCAAACCTTCCGTTTTGCTGCCGAACCGTTCTTTTTCAATCAATCAAAAGAAAAAGATTCTAAAAAAACAATGGCCGACATTATGAAATATTTTGTAATTATTTGCACAATCATATTTTTAGGAACCATGATGAACATACAATGGATACAATACTTTGCGGGATCTCCCGAATTCAGAACAGGAATTAAAATTGTTCCAATACTTTTATTAGCAAATATGTTTTTAGGGGTATTTATCAATCAGTCTATTTGGTATAAACTTTCAGGACAAACACATTACGGGGCATATTTAACTATTTTTGGCGCACTAATAACTATCGTTTTAAATCTGTATTGGATTCCTAAAATTGGTTATATGGGCTGCGCTTGGGCAACCTTAGTTTGTTATGCAAGTATGATGATTGCGTCTTATTTTTTAGGTAATAAACACTACCCTGTTAATTACGATTTAAAACGCATACTAGGTTACATCGGATTATCACTAACTTTGTATTTTGTGAGCAGGTATATTCGAACAGAATCAGCAGGTATAAACTTAATTATTAATAATTTAATACTGCTCGTTTTTGTAATGGCTGTTTGGAAAATGGACGTAAAAAAACTAGTTACCAAAGCCGTTTAATAGCTTTTAACAAACGTTATATAATTTGCTGAAATGAAAATAAAAATAATAAACAAATCAAAACACCCTTTACCCAACTATGCCACAAATGCTTCTGCGGGGATGGATTTAAGAGCAAATCTAAATGAGGTTATTGTAATAAAACCTCTTGAAAGAACTCTGGTTTCAACGGGGTTGTTTATAGAAATCCCCGTTGGTTTTGAAGCACAAATTCGCCCTCGAAGTGGATTAGCTTTAAAAAATGGTGTAACAGTGCTTAACTCACCTGGCACCATTGATGCTGATTACAGAGGTGAAATAAAAGTAATATTGGTAAATCTTTCAAACGAACCTTTTGCAATTAATGACGGTGAACGGGTAGCGCAAATGGTAATCGCTCAGCACGAACAAGCAGAATGGATTAAAGTTGAGGAATTACTCGAAACAGAAAGAGGTGCTGGTGGATTTGGGAGCACTGGAAAAAAATAAAAACCAACCAATACCCTATTGCTTCAACAGTAAATAATGATACATTGTCAATAAAATAATAATACAAAAAAGAGAGCTATTCAATAATCAGGGATTAAAAAAAAGTATATGAACATAATTATTCCAATGGCCGGCATGGGCAAACGCATGCGACCACACACTTTATCAACACCAAAACCTTTGATTCCAATTGCTGGAAAGCCAATGGTACAACGTATTGTAGAAGATATTACAAAGGTTTGTGATGAAAAAGTTGATGAAATAGCCTTTGTTATTGGTCGTTTTGGAGCCGAAGCCGAAAAAAACTTAATTGCTGTTGCAGAAAGCTTAGGCGCAAAAGGGAGCATTTACTACCAAGATGAACCACTTGGTACCGCCCATGCTATCATGTGCGCAAAACAATGTTTAATCGGAAAAGTTGTTGTAGCCTTTGCAGACACTCTATTTAAGGCTGATTTTAAAATGGACTCCTCACAAGAAGGAATTATTTGGGTTCAAAAAGTAGAAGACCCAAAACCTTTTGGCGTAGTAAAAATGGATGAGAACAATGTTATAACTGATTTTATTGAGAAACCACAAGAATTTGTTTCCGACCTAGCTATAATTGGTATTTACTATTTTAAGGATGGTGAATATTTAAAGAAAGAGTTACAATATCTTTTAGATAATAATATTAAAGAAAAGGGAGAGTTCCAGCTAACCAATGCCTTAGAAAACATGAAAGCAAAAGGCACAAAGTTTACCCCAGGAAAAGTTACAGAGTGGTTAGATTGTGGTAACAAAGACGCAACCATATATACCAATCAACGTATTTTAGAATTTAACAAACACACAACGCTTATTTCGGATACAATAGAAAATATCAATTCTATAATTATAGAGCCTTGTTTTATTGGTGAAAACGTAAAATTAATTAATGCGAAAGTGGGTCCACACGTGTCTATTGGAACAAACTCTATTATAGAAAATTCGATAGTAAAAAACAGCATCGTACAAACAAATAGTAAAATTAAAAATGCTGAATTAAGCAATTCAATGGTTGGTAATTATGCAGAATTTACTGGTAATTCGAACGATTCCAGCATTGGAGACTACAGCACTATAAAGTAATTATAATTTTTGGAATTAACGTTTCGTCAAAAAAACATGCACGAAAACATTTTATAGCACATTGAAAGCAAACAAAACACTTTATTCCATTCTTTTTCGTCAAATTTTGTTTGTCTGTATTCTTTTTGCAATTACAAACACATCCTGTAAAATCAAGCAGAAAGAAAAAAAAGAAGCTTTCGTTAAACCTGAAAATAAAAAACCTAAAAATACTGATGGCAAAGAGCTTTCTGATAAAGATAAAACAGATTTTGAATTTCTTTTTTTTAATGCAAACAAAGATAAAATCCTAGGTAATTACGATTTAGCCGCATTACAGTTTTCAAAAGCCCTCAAGATAAATCCAAACAGCGGTGCAGCCTTATATGAACTGGCAAACATTTATTCTTTCCAAAACAAAAAAGACCTTGCATTAATATGCAGTAGAAAAGCTGCAAAGCTTGACCAAAGAAACTTATGGTACCAACTACTTTACATAGAATGCTTGAAAGAAAAAAAACAATTTAACGAAATTGCAATCGTTTATGAAAAACTAACAGGTGCTTATCCCGACCGAATAGACTACTATTACGAACTTGCCAACACCTATCTTTATTTAGGGAAAAATAATGATGCAT
This sequence comes from Bacteroidota bacterium, assembly GCA_947380175.1. Classification (GTDB taxonomy): domain Bacteria; phylum Bacteroidota; class Bacteroidia; order 2-12-FULL-35-15; family 2-12-FULL-35-15; genus 2-12-FULL-35-15. The sequence continues at coordinate 14,841 of CANCPZ010000026.1, forward strand.
TAAAAACATATAATAAAATAGAAGTTTTAAATGGTGTTACAGAAATTTCTTCTTTGCAAAAATTAAAAATTTATAAGGCCAGCAACAATTTCGAAAAGTCTTTGGATGAATTAAAAAAACTGATTAAAACCTTCCCAAAAGAAGCTAAATATTACGGAATGCTTGGTGAATTATATCAAAGCAAGGGGTTAAACGAGAAAGCTTTGGAGGCTTACAGTGATTTATTAAAAATAGATCCGCAAAACGCATTTGTTCATCTTTCATTGGCGGATTATTACAGGGGGACAAAACAAAACGACAAAGCTTTCGAGGAAATAAAAATTGCATTTAAAAGCAATGAACTCGATATAGACACAAAGGTTAAGATTCTATTATCTTATTATTCCATTACAGAAACTTACACAGAGCTTAAAGCGGATGCAGAAGAGCTATGTAAAATAATTACAGAAATTCATTCTGAGGACGCAAAATCATTTTCGATATATGGTGATTTTTTATTTCGAGATAAAAAGTACGAAGAAGCTAAAATACAATATAAAAAGGCTATTGACCTAGACAAAGAAAAATTTGCACTGTGGAATCAGCTATTGATAATCGAATCAGAGCTGAACGATTTTGTATCCATGCGAGAAGAAAGCGAAAGGGCTATTGAACTTTTCCCAAACCAACCTCTCCCATACTTTTTAAATGCAACAGCTAATATTCAACAAAAAAAATACAAAGATGCTCTTAATACACTTGAAGAAGGTAAAAAATTAATTTTTGACAACAAACCTCTTTTGTCTCAATTTTACGCAAGTATTGGTGATGTTCAGAACCAACTAAAAAACCACCCAGCATCCGATTCTGCTTATTCAGTTGCATTAGAAGCGGACCCAACAAATGTGTATGTATTAAATAACTTTTCATACTACCTCTCGTTGCGAAATGTTGATTTAGAAAAGGCTGAGAAAATGTCTAAAAAATGTAATGAACTTACTCCAAACAATAATTCATTCGAAGATACATATGGATGGATTTTATATCAAATGAAAAAATACAACGATGCAAAAATATGGATTGGAAAAGCGCTTAAAAACGGAGGAGAAAACAGCGGCACCATTTTAGAACATTATGGAGATGTCTGTTTTCAGCTGGGTGAAACAGAAAGCGCCTTGAACTATTGGATGCGTGCCCAAAAAATAGGTGGGGCATCGGATCAAATCGATAAAAAAATTATTGGTAAAAAAGTTTATGAATAAATCTTTTTTAAATTCTTTTCTCGTGTATTTCTTTAGCATTAAAAAGTGTTTGGCCTCCGCCTTTTTTATACTCTTATTTCTCGTCTCGTCTTGTAAAACACAACGGAAAATAACATTTAATAACGGTAAGTGTATTCTAGATTTTAAAAACACAAAAACACTTACAACTAACTTAAAAAAAAACGAATTCTGTTTTGAGAAATTATCGGCAAAACTTAGTGTTGACTTAACCATTGACAGTTCGTCAAATAATTTTTCGGTATCCATTAGAATGAAAAAAGACAGCATTATCTGGATGTCGATAAATAAAATTGGAATTGAATTTGCTAGGGTTTTAATTACAAAAGATTCGGTAAAATTTAGTAATGGTTTCGACAAAAAATATTTTAAAGGCGATTTTACATACATCTGTAAATTACTAAATACTGATCTTGATTTTGAAATGTTGCAATCGTTACTTGTTGGAAACAGCGTAGCGTTTTATGATGAAGATGAAAAAATAAAACCAGGAGTAAACAATTGTCAATATACACTAGGAACTATACGGAAACACAAATTGAGAAAAGTTATGGAACGAGGAAAGGAACTAAAAGATCCTGTTCAAAGCATTTATTTGATTCCCGAAACCTTTAAAATTTCACGAATTCTTTTTTATGATTTCAATCCTGACAGAAGCTTTGATGTTCAATTTAGTAACTTTGAAAGTGTTGATTCAACTCAATTATTTCCAAAAAAAATGAATTACTTAATTCAAGCGAAAAAAACAATTGGAATCGATATTGGTTTTTCTAAAATAACACTTAACGAAGAAAAAAGTTTTCCTTTTAAAATCCCAGATAACTATGAGCAGATTATTTACAAATAAAAACAAAAGCCTCGCTTTTATCGTTTTTATTGGTTGTTTAGTGCTACTAAACACGGGTAATTTATTTGCACAAAAACAAAATAAAAAAGATCTTGAAAACAAAAAAAGACAACTTCAACAAGAAATAGAATACACAAACCAATTGCTTAACGAAACGAAAAAAAATAAAAAATTATCGCTAAACCAGCTAGTAACATTAAATAAAAAAATAAGTGTACGCGAAGAGTTAATTGCCACTATTAATAAAGAAATGGCTTTTCTAAACCGCCAAATAAATGAAAACAACCTATCGATTAGCGGACTAAAAAAAGACCTTGCAAAACTGAAAGGAGAATACGCAAAAATGATTTACTACGCATATAAAAATCAGGATGCGTATTCAAGATTAATGTTTGTTTTTGCTGCTAAAGATTTTGAACAAGCTTTTATGCGATTAAAATATTTACAACAATACAGCGAATACCGACACAAACAAGCTGAAATTATTATCAATACACAAAAAAGTTTGAATGAAAAAATTCAAGAACTTGAAGCTAAAAAATCTGATAAAAAAGTTTTATTAAGTAGCGAGGAAACCGAAAAGAAAAATTTAACTTCTGAAAAAAATGAAAAAGAACAAGTTTTTTCTCAGCTTCAAGACCAAGAAGGAAAACTAAAAAAAGATTTGGAAAAAAAGAAAAAAGATGCCGAAAAATTACAACAGGCTATTCAACATGTTATTCAAAAAGAACTTGAAAAAGCGCAGAAATCAGCGGGAGATGCTGGCAAACCAAAGCCACAAAAACTTATTTTAACACCCGAATCACAAGAGCTTTCAAATTCATTTGCAAACAATAAAAGTAAATTGCCTTGGCCTGTTGCTAAGGGAATTATTAGTGAACACTTTGGTGTACACCCCCACCCGTTAATGCCAACAATTGATATAAACAACAATGGAATTGAAATTACTACCAATTTTGGGGCTGTTGCTCGCGCTGTTTTTGACGGCAACGTAATGGCTGTGGGAACAATACCAAATTCAGGACAATTTGTTTTAATTCGTCATGGTGACTTTTTAACAGTATACTCCAACCTTAATGATGTTTTTGTAAAAGTAGGCAGCCGTGTCTCTACAAAACAAAACATTGGCTCTATTTTATTTGACGAAAACGAATCTAAAACGGTACTTCATTTCGAAATTTGGAAAGGTCAGATAAAATTAGATCCTGAAACATGGGTGTTTAAAAACAATTAAACTATTTAATTTTAAAGGTTTATGAAGGTCTTTGTTTTGTAATTAGGAGATCAAACAAATACTTTTTTCTTATCTTTGCATTCTAATTAAAAATTACAACTCATGTTAAACAGTGTATTAATTGGTTTTATGGGTCTTGGCGGCTCTGAAATGATAATTGTTTTGGTTATTGTTTTATTACTTTTTGGTGGTAAAAAAATACCAGAATTAATGAAAGGCCTTGGGAAAGGGGTTAAAGAGTTTAAGGACGCATCTAAAGGTGAGGGCGAAAACGTTTCTTCTGATAAAAAAATCGATTAACTTCGTTTTATTTTAAAGATCAAGCCCTTAATTATAAAGAAGTTAAACGCTGTCTTTTTTGACGTCTTGTTATATAATTATAGCAAGGGATTTTTTTTATTTTTACTTTGTATTCGTGAAAACATACAACTCAATTGCTGAAATACAATCTGACTTATTCGATAACAAATTTACTGTTACCGAACTTACAAAATCTTATATAGATAAAATTGAAAGCAAAAAACATCTAAATATTTTCCTAGAAGTTTTTGAAAAATCTGCTGTCGAAAAAGCAGCTTTGGTTGATGAAAAAATAAAATCGAAAAATGCAGGAAGGCTTGCAGGTGTTGTAATTTCAATCAAAGACAACATTTGCTATAAAAACCATAAAATATCTGCTTCATCAACAATTCTAGACTCATTCGAATCTCTTTTTAGCGCAACTGTTGTTGAACGATTATTAGCCGAAGACGCGATTATTATTGGGAGAACAAATTGCGATGAATTTGCGATGGGTAGCTCGAATGAAAACTCAGCCTTTGGCAATGTTTTAAACCCCCTGGATGAAAACCGTGTGCCAGGAGGCTCTTCAGGCGGGGCTGCTGCTGCTGTTGCCGCAGATTTATGCCTTGTGGCATTAGGAACAGACACAGGGGGCTCTATTCGTCAACCGGCATCTTTTTGTGGTGTTGTCGGATTAAAACCTACTTATGGAAGGGTTTCTAGGTATGGGGCAATTGCGTATGCCTCATCATTTGACCAAATAGGGCCACTTGCAAAAAACATTGAAGATATAGCTTTAATTATGGAGATTATGGCTGGAGGCGACAACTATGACAGCACTGCTGCATCAAGCACTGTTCCAACATATTCTAAATTTGTTAATGATATTATACCCAAAACACGAATCGCTTATATTAAAGATTGCCTAGAAAACGAGGGTCTTGACCCTGAAATCAAATCACGAATAAACGAGGTAATAATTAAATTAAAATCAGAGGGTCACATTGTTGAAGAGGTTGACTTCCCTTATTTAGATTATTTGGTACCAGCCTATTATGTTTTAACAACAGCTGAGGCTTCCTCTAACCTTAGCAGATATGATGGGATTACATATGGGTATCGCAGCCCAAATGCGACTGACTTAGAGTCTACATATAAAAAATCTAGGAGCGAAGGTTTTGGAATTGAGGTTCAAAGAAGAATTATGTTAGGTACATTTGTTTTGAGTTCAGGTTACTATGAAGCCTATTATTCGAAAGGACAAAAAGTTAGAAGGTTAATACAAAACAAAACCAACGAAATATTAAATAATTACGACTTTATTCTTTTGCCAACAACTCCTGGTACAGCATTTAAATTTGGGCAAAAAGGAGAAGATCCAATTGCAATGTATCTTGAAGATATTTTTACCGTACAAGCTAATATGACTGGCATACCAGCTATTTCTTTGCCAATAGGAAAACACAGCAACAAGATGCCTTTTGGAATTCAGGTAATGGCGAAAAAATTCGCAGAACAGGAGTTGTTTTGTTTTTCAAAGCATTTGATGAATAGTTTTTAATTTTCTCCGTTTTGCCTCTTAATAGTGTTTTTACACAATACAAAAACAATTAGCTTTTCCACCTTTGTATATTTGATTAATGATTACGATATTTGTACTAGTAGCAATATGTTTTTAATGGTTGGCGCTCGTTTAGTTTATGAATTTTTATAAAAAAACCTTCTTTCTATTTTTTTTTCTATTTTTCGTATTAAAAACGGGAAGCTACTCTCAATCAAGCTATCTTCCAAATGAAATATTGGCAGACGATCCAATAATAAGCGCACTCGACAGCCTTATAAAATTAAATCTTTTTGAAAAAGGATATGCAAAAATTAATTATCCTAAAAATCCAAAATTTAATTTTTCACAGGATTCTATACCACATTACGATGAATCGGTTTACGAAACACGTCTAGCAAAGCTTAACGCTCAATCACCTTTTGATTTAGAATACAACAATATCGTAAAGGGTTATATAGATATGTACACAAAGCGAAGACGTGAACTCGTGTCACGAATGATGGCTCTTTCTCAACTTTATTTTCCAATGTTCGAAGAACAACTTGATAAATACAACCTACCTCTCGAGTTAAAATATTTAGCAATTTGTGAATCTGCACTAAACCCTTTGGCTAAAAGCCATTCAGGCGCAATGGGACTTTGGCAATTCATGTATCCCACAGGCAAAATGTATGGATTAAAAGTTTCTTCTTATGTTGACGAACGCTGTGATCCATACAAAGCAACTACTGCAGCTTGTGAGTATTTTAAATATTTATATGGTTTATTTGGCGACTGGCAAATGGTACTTGCTGCTTATAACTGTGGACCCGGCAATATAAACAAGGCTATCCGGAGAAGCGGAGGAAAAAAGACATATTGGGAAATACGCCCATTTTTGCCAAAAGAAACACAAGGGTATGTTCCCGGGTTCATAGCTGTAAATTATATTATGAACTACACTTCTGAACATAATTTATATTCCGCTATTCCTAAAAAAACTTTCTTTCAAGTCGATACGGTTTCTATTAAACAACAAATTTCATTTGAACAACTATCAGCAGTTTTAGATATACCATCGGATGAGTTAGAATATTTAAATCCTGTTTATAGGAAAAGAGTAATTCCTGTAACACCTGAAAATTCGAGTATTTTAACCTTGCCTGCAAATAAAATGGGGGCTTTTGTCGCAAACGAAAACCGGATTTATAATTATTTTAAAACAGACACAATAGGGGGTAATAATATTTTTAAAAACAAAGAGATTATTAAAACGCATTTAGTAAAAAAAGGAGAACACCTTAGCACAATTGCAAAAAAATACGAGTGCACAGTTATTGATTTAAAAGTGTGGAACGGAATAACATCAAACAACGTTAAACCGGGAACCAGATTAACCATTTACAGTCTTGAAAAAACAGGGATCAAAGAAAATTATGGCACCGTTTCTGAAAATAAAAAAATAATAAATAACGAGAAAAAAACAAAAGGAGGTTTTAAATACTACACAATTAAAGCAGGAGACTCT
>CANCPZ010000027.1 GCA_947380175.1 Bacteroidota bacterium
ATGGGATAATAGATTGTTAAATTTTAAATTGTCCAAGTATTTTTGCCGCGTATTAAACTATCTAAATCTCCTTTTCCTTTAGCTAAAATAGATTCAGTAATTTGTGCATTCATTGCATCTTCATAACAAAATCTATTTTCTTGATAAAATACACCGAATGGCCTTGGTAAAGGGTTTTCGTCGGATGGTGTGTTGAAAAAACGAACCAATATACTTGCTTTCACTTGGTCAGTTTCATCATGTATCCATAAATCATTTATTGAAACATCAGCTATGTTTACAATTACAGGTTTAAAGCCTTCTAATTTAATACCTTTATCAGAATTTTCGCCAAATATTAAAGGTTTACCTTGCTCAACAAATAGTGTGTTTAGTTTTTTTGTTCCCTTTTCGGTAAAAACTTCAAATGCTCCATCATTAAAAACATTACAATTCTGATAAATTTCAACCATTGAAGTTCCTTTGTGTTGATGTGCACGTTTTAAAATACCTCGCAAATGAACAGGATCACGATCCATAGATCGTGCAATAAATGTTGATTCTGCCCCAAGGCATAAAGCTAAAGGATTAAACGGATGGTCTACTGAACCCATTGGAGTAGATTTTGCTACTTTACCTAACGGCGAAGCTGGTGAATATTGACCTTTTGTTAATCCGTAAATTTCGTTGTTGAACATCAATACGTTTACGTCAAAATTTCTTCTAAGTAAGTGTATTAAATGATTTCCTCCAATAGATAATGCGTCTCCATCACCTGTTACAATCCAAACGCTAAGTTCTGGACGTGTTGCTTTTAATCCACTGGCAATAGCTGTTGCTCTTCCATGAATGCTATGCATACCAAATGTTTCCATGTAATAAGGAAAACGAGATGAACAACCAATTCCGGAAATAAAAACAATTTCTTCACGTTTTAAGCCTAACTCAGGCATTACCGTTTGTACTTGTTTTAAAATAGAATAATCTCCACAACCTGGGCACCAACGCACCTCCTGATCGGTTACAAAATCTTTCGCTGTTAATTTTATTTCTGCTGTTTCCATTGTTTTACTAGCTTAACATCTCAATAATTTTTTCTTTAATTTCATTTACAGTGAAAGGCATTCCTTTTATTTTATTTAACCCTTTTGCATCAACAAAAAAATTGTCTCTGATAATTTTAATTAATTGCCCATTATTCATTTCAGGTATTAATACGTGATTGAATTTTTTAATTAATTCATTTAAATTTTTAGGAAAAGGATTTAAATATTTTATGTGAGCATGTGATACATCGTACCCCTCCGAAATAGCCTCTTGTACTGCAATTTTAATTGAACCGTAAGTAGAGCCCCAACCAATGATTAGTAACTCTCCTTTTTTTTCTTCTGAAGGGATTCTTCCATTATCAAGTGTTTGAAGGGGGACATAATCGGCTATTTTATCTACTTTGGCTTGTCGTATTTTTACCATTAGCTGATGGTTCTCGGGGTCATACGATATATTACCCGTTTCGTTTTCTTTTTCAATTCCACCAATGCGGTGTTCTAAACCTTTTGTTCCAGGAATGGCCCATTCTCTAGCTAATTTTTCATTTCGTTTGTATGGTAAATACTTTTGCCCCTCTTGTAAGCTGTTTTTGGCAAATGAGATATTTAAATCTGGTAAATCTTCTGCCGAAGGGAATTTCCAAGGTTCAGCGCCATTTGCAATATACCCATCTGTTAATAAAAAAACTGGAGTCATAAATTCTAACGCTAATCTACACGCTTCAAAAGCAGAATCAAAACAATCGGAAGGTGTATAGGCCGCTAATATTGGAACAGGTGATTCTCCATTACGACCATACATCGCTTGTAGCAAATCAGATTGTTCCGTTTTTGTAGGTAAGCCAGTACTTGGTCCACCTCTTTGCACATTTACAATAACCAATGGTAATTCCAACATAAGCGCTAATCCTATTGCTTCTCCTTTTAAAGCAATGCCTGGACCTGATGAAGCTGTAACAGCTAACGATCCGCCAAATGCTGCTCCTATTGATGCTGTTATTGCAGCTATTTCATCTTCGGCTTGAAATGTTTTTACGCCAAAATTTTTATGTTTTGATAACTCGTGTAAAATATCTGAGGCGGGTGTTATTGGATATGTACCATAAAATAAAGGTAAGTTAGATTTTTGCGAAGCAGCAATTAAACCTAGGGCAGTAGCTTGGTTTCCAACAATACTTCTATATGTTCCTTTTGAAACAGGAGCAGGTTTTACTTCAAAACGATTCATTGGAGCTTCCACTGTATCACCATAATTATAGCCTACTTTTAATACTTTTATATTTGCTTCAATTAAATCTATTCGGTTTTTAAATTTCAGTTTAATAAATTCAATTGAATTTTCCAACGAGCGATTATACATCCAATAGATAAAACCAAGCACAAACATGTTTTTTGAGCGATCCATGTCTTTGGTTCCCATTCCAAAATCAGCTAATGCATTTCGGGTAATTTTAGTTACATCAATTTCGAATACTTTAAATTTATCTAGAGATCCATTATTCAAAGGATTAACACCATCCGGATATTTTGCAAGTTTTAAATTTTTAGCATCAAATCCATCGGTATTTGCAACAATAATTCCACCAGATTTTAGTTGATTAACATTTGCCTTTAAGGCAGCTGCATTCATTACAACTAATACATCGTAAGCGTCTCCTGCTGTGTATACTTCAACACTTCCAAAATGTAATTGAAATCCCGAAACACCTGCAATAGTACCTTGAGGAGCTCTTATTTCAGCTGGAAAATTAGGGAATGTACTAATGTCGTTGCCATATAAGGCAGCAGAAGTTGTAAATTGAGAACCTGCTAATTGAATACCATCACCTGAATCTCCGGCAAATAATATTACTACATCTTTTTTTATTTCTGTTTTTGAACTCATTTTTAATTTTTAGAATCTATAATTTATTTATTAGACTCATAAGATTTAGATTGACAATATCATTACTAATTTAATAAAAAAAGGTTTTTCTTTTTTCGAGAAAAACCTTTTAAATACCTATTGCTAATACATAAATAAAAAGCTAATCAATTCATACAATACATTTCGAAGATTTCTTTTTAGTTCTGTTAAAATAGTATTATTATTTATATCGATTTTTCGTGCACAAATGTAATAATAATTGTTTTTCTTGACTATTAAAAATTTGATATGTGTATTAATTTAAGTTATTTTGTTTAATGAAAAAGAGCATCCTAATAATTTTTACTAGCTTGTATCTGCCATTCGAATTGTTTGCTGGAGGCTTTCAAATTAATTTGCAAGGTCAAAAACAATCAGGAATGGCCCATACAGGAACAGGTTTGTTGTTAGATAACGCAAGTGTTCTTTTTAATCCTGGATCTGTTTGTTTTTTAGATTCGTTAAGAGGTATATCATTTGGGGTAAGTTTTATAATGCCACGTACAACTTATTTAGAGCCTTATCCAGGTCGCTATAAAGCTAATACAGAAAATCACACAGGTACTCCATTAACATTGTATGCAGTTTATAAATTTAAAAAAACTGACAGAGTAAGTATGGCTCTCGGAATTTATAATCCATTTGGCAGTAGGGTTCAATGGGCTGACGACTGGAAAGGTCAATTTTTAATTCGAGAAATAGACTTAAAAATATTTTTTATACAACCAACATTATCCTATAAGGTAAATAGTAAACTTGGCATTGGTGCAGGTTTTATATATGCAACAGGTGATTTTAGTCTTCGGAAAGGTATTCCATTACAAAATTCCTTCGGGGAATATGGTGAAGGAGTGTTATTTGGTAAGGCTAATGGTTATGGTTTTAATGCAGGTTTGTATTTTAAAGCTACTGAAAAATTATCAATTGGAATTGATTATCGATCGCAAGTTGATGCAAAAGTAAATCGTGGTACAGCTAATTTTAATGTGCCTAAATCTGTCGAACCTTATTTTCCTTCATCACCTTTTTCAACTAAATTAAAGTTACCAAAAGTTGCATCTTTAGGTTTTGGATATGTTTTAAATAAAAAGATAAAACTTGCTTTAGATATCAATTACGTTGGCTGGAAAAGTTATGATTCGTTGATTGTTGATTTTGCTGAAAATACCGATAAGCTTGCAGACATTCATTCGGCCCGTGTATATCAAAACGTATTTGTTTTTCGAATAGGTGGGCAATATCAATTTAAACAAAAAATAACGTTTCGTTTGGGTGCATATTACGATATGAGCCCTGTAAAATCAGGTTATTTAACTCCTGAAACTCCTGATGCAAATAAAATCGGACTAACAACTGGAGCATCGTTTAACCTTACAAAAAAAATGCACATCGATTTTTCACTTTTATACATTGAAGGGTTAAAGCGTAGTGATACTAATCTTGAAACAGGTTTTAGTGGTTCATATAAAAGCAAAGTTGTAGTTCCTGGATTTAGTTTTGAATATATGTTTTAGCTTTTTTAAAAAATGATTTTTAAAAATATCCAAACAGAATAGTAACTTTATAATTAACAAATAAAAAAACAGATGAAAAAAATATACTCCACTTTTATTTCCTGCGCATTTATAATTTCGTCATTAAATATCAATGCGCAATGCGGTGGTAATCGTTACCACGATTTTGTTTTTGCTTCAAATCCAATAATTACTTCAAATATTCAATATGGAAGTAATGTAAAATCTACTGGAAGCTCACAAAATTTGCTACTAGATATTTATCAACCTTCAGGTGATGTTTATACTAATAGAGCATTAGTTATTGTTGCTCATGGTGGTAGTTTTTATAGCGGTAGTAAAACGGGTACTGATGTTGTTCCTTTATGCAAAGATTTAGCAAAAATGGGATATGTTGTTGCTTCCATCGAATACAGGGTTGGAATTACAAATTTTCCTGCTGGCACTCATACGGTTGATTCTGCTGATGCAGGAGCTGCAGTTATGCGTGCTGTGCATGATGGAAGAGCCGCTGTGCGTTTTTTTAGAAAAAATGCAGCTATTGGTGGAAATACTTACGGAATAGATACAAATAACATTTACTTTGCAGGTGTATCTGCAGGAGGATTTATTGGATTGCACATTGCGTATATGGATCAGTGGAGCGAATTTCCAACATACATTGATACCACAGGTGTAACTGTTGGTGCTAAAACTGGTCAGAAAGGTTTGCGGGGCGGATTGGAAGGAGCAAGTGGTAATCCTGGTTATTCATCTAATGTAAAAGCAATTGTAAATATATGTGGTGCTTTAGGCGATACAGCCACAATGAAACCTGGCGATGAACCTGTTTTAAGTTTTCATGGCACAAATGACGGAACAGTGCCTTATGGATCAGATATAATTTATTTATTTGGAACGTACCCTTTATTGAATTTCGACGGGAGCGCATCCGTTGCTTTACAAGCAAATAAATTAGGGATAACAAACTGTTTTAAGTCCTTTTCTGGTGCAGACCATGTACCTGAGGTGTCAAATTCATTATATTATGATACTGTTTTAGTTATTACACGCAATTTTTTAGAACATTTTACTTGTGATGTTCCTTTGGTGTGTGATTATACGTCTTCTGTTTCAGCTTCTTCATTAGGGGTGTCCGAACAAACTGTTGAAGCTTTTGATATTCACATTTACCCAAATCCTGCATCCATTAAAATTAATGTTGATTTAACATTGTTTGGAGGTGAGTTAGTTAGTATTGAATTGTATGATGCACTTGGTAGAAAATTAAAAGCTTTTGCTAATATTAAATCAGATCAGTATTCTATTAACAGAGATAATTTACCAAAAGGAATTTATTTTTTGAAAGTTATATCTAAAGACAAATCATTTTGTAAAAAGCTTTTTTTTGAATAATCTTTCAGTACTTAAATAAGCAATAAAATGGTTCCTTTTTGGAATCTTTTTATTGCTGAAATCAACTATAAATTAAATTTTGGATTTGGATACAACGAATTATGCCTAAAGGTTTTTGAAATTAAACTTTTGGTGTTTGTTTAATATGGTGTTGTTTAATACAGTAAGCTTGTTTTAACATATTTTTTTACCTGTGAATTCCTTTCATCACTTCAATAATCGATTCAAAAGTGTTGTCATAAATCTGTTTTAGTCCTTTTTCAGATATCCATTTCACATCTGTAATCCCTTCTTCTAATTGAGGAATTAAAGTGGAAGTGTGTTCACAAAACATTTCAAACCAAAAGGTTCGTTTTAAAATCATTTTTTCTTCCATAAAATAAATATGATACGTAGATGGCAATTCTTTTACAATAGTTAAATCTTCAACACCACACTCTTCTTGTACTTCTCGGATGGCAGCAACTTTAATCTTTTCTTTTTTTTCAATTTTACCTTTTGGTAAATCCCATTTGCCGTTTCGGAAAATAAAAAGCCATTCGTTATTGTTGTTTTTTACCAATCCTCCTGCTGCTTCAATTATTTTAAACATACTGGAAAAATAGTCAAACAATAAATCAATATCCGTATTGAAAAAATAAATTTCAGTTATTTTTTTTTCATTTATCAGATTTGTATAAATAAGATTCATTTTTTTTACAGATTCTATTTCAACCAAAATAGCATGCTGCGTTGGCTTAAAATCCTTACTGTTATTGATTAAATAAATTATTTTATGGAGTGAAAATATTTTTATCATTACTATGTTTATAAAATTTATTTTGAACATTAAATAGTTTAATACCTTTGTGTCATGATAATGAATGACGAGTCTGCTTTAAAAATCGCAGAATTTTTACTACAAATTAAAGCAATTAAATTGCAACCTAACAAACCTTTTACATGGGCATCCGGATGGAAATCTCCAATTTATTGTGATAACCGCGTAACGCTATCCTATCCTAAGGTTCGAACATATATCCGACAGGAGTTTGTAAAAGCTATAACCGAAAAGTTCGGTAAACCTGATGTTATTGCGGGTGTTGCAACAGGTGGAATTGCTCAGGGTGCTTTAGTAGCTCAGGAATTAGGATTACCATTTGTATATATTCGATCTGAAGCTAAAAAGCATGGCATGACAAATATGATTGAAGGTGTTGTTGAAAAAGGGCAATCAGTAGTTGTTATTGAAGATTTGATTTCGACAGGTGGAAGTAGCTTAAAAGCTGTTGAAGCCTTACGCCAAGCAGGTTGCGAAGTGAAAGGAATGGCTGCTATATTTACCTATAATTTTAAAACGGCAAATGATAATTTTAAAAAAGCCAAATGCAAACTAATTTCTTTAAGTGATTACGAAATACTTATAAAGCAAGCACTTCAATCCAACTACGTTACCGAAAAGGATTTAAAATCTTTGAAAGAGTGGCGCGAAAACCCTTCCGAGTGGGGAGTTTAAGTTTTAAAAGTGTGGTTAATTATTAATTTATAATTTTAAAAATGTCAGTAACAAAAATTGATAGTGAGGTGGTTGAGATAAACAATTCTGTAAGCACCATTTTTAACTACTTAAGTGATTTTAATAACTTCGAAAAGCTAATGCCTTCCCAAGTTACCAACTGGTCATCAACAACTGATGAGTGTGTTTTTACAATAAATGGGATGGCTACAATTGGCATGAAAATTATTGAAAAAACACCTTCAACAAAAATCTCAATAATTTCTAACGGTAAAGTTCCTTTCGAATTTAAATTGTTTATATACCTAACTGAAAAAGATGCCACAAGCTGTACAGGTCAGTTAGCTTTTGAGTCGGACTTAAATCCAATGCTAAAAATGATGGTTGTAAAACCACTTGGCAATTTCTTCAATATGCTTGCGCAAAAAATGAAGGATATTAAATAATATGAAGATTCTTTTATTCTTAAAATACTATTTCCTTTAAATCAAACTCTCTTACTTCATCCGACTTTAATTGAACTTGAAGTTTTCCATAAACAGAAACTCCAATTATTTTACCATCAAATGATTCTTCATTAAAATGATATTTATGCCATTGGTCAAATAAATAGAGGCGTTGTAAATATTCGCTATCGATACTTTTAAGCATATTCGATTTTAGCTGAAGATAGCGTGCTTCCATAAATTCACAAAGAAGTTCTATACAGGCAAATAACTCAAATTCTTTATTAGCAATTAAAGAAAGCGATATAGCATTCGGAGTTTTATCGGAAAAGTTTATTTGATTGACGTTTATTCCAACTCCCACTACCGAATTTTGAAAATGATTTTCACGTAGCGAATTTTCAATTAATATTCCGGCAATTTTTTTGCTTGACACATAAATATCATTTGGCCATTTTATTTTTATTCCATCACTATCAACATATCCTTTTAGCATTGCTGACATTAAGTCAGCGACTGCTAAAGAGGTTATTTTGTTTAATAAAAATTGTTTTTCGAGAGACAGAAAAGTAGGATGTAAAACAATGCTTAATGTAGCATTTTTATTAGGTTCGCTCTCCCATTGATTACCTCTTTGTCCTCTTCCATTTAGCTGATTGAATGTATAGAAAATCGAACCTTCCAAAATTTTATTTTGGCGCAAAAAATCAGTGGCATAACTGTTGGTAGATTCAACAGATTTTAAATGCGTACTATTTTGTCCAATAAATAAAGTTCTCATTATTGAATTCGATTAAATTTTTGATACAATTTTTAATTAAAAATAACATTAAAATAAAAATAACAATATGTGTGTTTCTTGCACAACAATTGCGAAAGATTTGATTATTTTTGCAAATAACATATAAAATGTTCCGCAAAGAACGAAATAAAATAGACAAATTTAATTAATGACTATAAAGAAAGAAACTTCAGCAAAAAAAACGTTAGTAAAAACAACTAAGTCGACAGACTTAAAAGTTACAGTAAAAAAAGCTACCGCAAAAAAAATAGTAACCGCAAAAAAAGTTGCCCACAAGGTTAAAGAAGTAAACGGAAATAAAGCAGCAAAAAAAATTGCCGCTCCTAAGAAAAGTATCGCTAAAAAAGCACCGGTAAAGACCAAAAATGCTAAAGCAGAAAAAGTTGTATCGAAGGTAATAAAAGACAAAGATCAGTTATTAGTAGATGCTGTTGTTGAAGGGATTTTAAATGTTAAAGGCCGAAATATTTCTGTGCTTAATTTAAAATATATTCACAATCGTGTTTGTGATTATTATATTATTTGCCAAGCCGATTCAAATACTCAAGTAAATGCAATTGCTGGATCTGTTGAAGAAAATGTAAAGAAAACAACAGGCGAACGGCCATATCACTCCGAAGGATTTCAAAATTCAGAATGGATTTTAGTTGATTATGTTACAGTTGTAGTTCACATCTTTCAATCTCACATTCGCGAATTTTATAATTTAGAGTCTCTTTGGGCTGATGCAGAAGTAAAAGAAATAGCATTTGAGTAATTTAAACATTTTATATTTATTAAGGAAATTATGAGCGAGCAAGAATTAGAAAATAAATCGGAAAATTCAAAAGGTTCCATAAAAGATAAATTTTCAAAGAAACCCAATTTACCAAAAACACCATTTAATTTTTATTGGATTTATGGAATAATTGCAGTTGCATTAATTGCAATGCAGCTAATGAATTTTAGTGCTGGATTAAAAGAAGTAAAATCGCAAGACTTTTTTGAAACTATGCTAAAACAACATCAAGTAGTTCGTGTTGTAGTTGTTCCTACTGAACAAATTGCGGAAATATACATTGGCCGCGATTTTTTAAAATTGCCACAATACGCAAAAGATCAATTAGATAAACACCCAAACGGACCACATTATAAAATGAAAATTTTATCAGTGGAAAGTTTTAAAGCCGATTTGACTGATGCTCAAAAGGATTTTTTACCAAACGAAAAAGTTTATCCCGAAAGTGAAGTCCGCACCAGCTGGACTGATCAGTTAGGGTGGATTTTGCCAATCGTATTAATGATTGTTGTTTGGATAATAATTATGCGTAGGATGGGCGGCTCTGGTGGTGGGGCAGGTCAGCTATTTAATATAGGTAAATCAAAAGCAACTTTGTTTGATAAGGATACCAATGTAAACATTACGTTTAATGATGTTGCTGGTTTAGAGGGTGCAAAAATTGAAATTAAAGAGATTGTCGATTTTCTTAAAAACCCTAAAAAATATACAGTTTTAGGTGCTAAAATCCCAAAAGGAGCTTTGCTTGTAGGACCTCCTGGTACAGGGAAAACTCTTTTAGCTAAAGCCGTTGCAGGCGAAGCAAAAGTGCCATTTTTTTCACTTTCAGGTTCTGATTTTGTTGAAATGTTTGTAGGGGTAGGCGCTTCACGTGTTCGTGATTTATTCCGTCAGGCAAAAGAAAAATCGCCTTGTATTATTTTTATTGATGAGATTGATGCAATTGGCCGTGCTCGAGGTAAAAACCCAGCTCAAGGTGCAAATGACGAGCGTGAAAATACCTTGAATCAATTGTTGACAGAGATGGATGGTTTTGGTACTAATAGCGGTGTAATTATTTTGGCTGCAACCAATCGTGCTGATATTTTAGACAGAGCGTTGATGCGTGCTGGACGTTTTGATCGTCAAATTTTTGTTGACATGCCTGACTTGAATGAACGTAAAGATATTTTCAAGGTCCACTTAAAACCATTAAAAATAGATGCTTCAGTAGATGTCGATTTTCTTGCGAAACAAACTCCAGGTTTTTCAGGTGCCGACATAGCTAATATTTGTAATGAGGCTGCTTTAATTGCAGCTCGATACGATAAAAAAGTTATTGAGAAACAAGATTTTCTTGATGCCGTAGACCGTATCATAGGTGGATTAGAAAAGAAAAATAAAATTATTTCCGTTCATGAAAAGAAAGTAATTGCTTATCACGAAGCAGGGCATGCGGCAACAAGTTGGCTGTTAGAACACGCACATCCTTTAGTGAAGGTTACAATTGTTCCTCGTGGTCGCTCCTTAGGCGCTGCATGGTATTTGCCTGAAGAGCGTCAGATAACCACAACAGATCAGTTACTTGATGAAATGTGTTCGGCTTTGGGTGGAAGAGCTGCAGAAGAAGTAATATTTGGAAAAATTTCTACTGGTGCATTAAGCGATCTTGAAAAAGTAACTAAACAAGCTTATGCCATGATTACCATTTATGGTTTAAATAGTAAAATTGGAAACATCAGTTATTATGATTCTACTGGAGCTAACGAATATGGTTTTACAAAGCCTTATAGTGAAAAAACAGCACAAACAATAGATGAAGAAGTAAGTAAATTAATTGAAACATCATATTTGCGTGCGAAAGATATTTTAACCAAAAATAAACCTTTATTGCAGCAATTAGCTGAAAAATTGCTAGAAAAAGAAGTTATATTTAAAGAAGATTTAGAGGCAATTTTTGGAAAAAGACCTTTTGATATAGAAGAACTTCCATTATTAAAATTATCGGAAGTTGATTCTACAACAGAAGCTGATGCGCAATCAAAAAAAACAGAAGAAAATAAAAAAGAGGACGAGAAGAAAGCTGATAATGAACCTGTAAAACCTATAAATACGTTATTTTAGCTATGTCGGAAAGTACCACTTCTAAAGAGAAAATATTAAAAAAAGTTAGGTCAGCTTTAATTCATAAATCTAATCAGGAGATTGGCGATGTGGATAATGATTCCGAAATATTTGCTTCTTCTGATGAGCCTCTTGAGATACAGTTTGCACAAAATTTTTCCGCATTAAACGGAAAATTTGTTTTTTGCGAAAACGAAACTGAATTTATTGAAAGTTTCGATTTTATTATAAAAGATAATAATTGGAAAAACATTTTTTGTTTGGAGCCTCAAATTAAAGAACTTCTAAAAAAGGGGAACATTAATTTTTCGGATATTGAAAGTAATTTTTTAAATACCGACATTGGGTTAACCTTATGCGAATGCTTAATTGCACGTACAGGAAGCGTGATGATAACCTCTAAACAAGCATCCGGTAGAAGGTTACCTGTGTATGCGAACTTTCATATGGTAATTGCTTACGCATCTCAATTGGTAAACAATGTAAAAGATGGTTTAAAACTAATACGAGAAAAATACAATGGGCAATTACCATCTATGATCTCAACGATATCTGGCCCTAGCCGAACAGCTGATATTGAAAAAACACTCGTTCAAGGTGCTCATGGCCCCAAAGAAATTTTTGTCTTTTTAATAGATGATACCAATAACTCTCAATAAATTATTTTTTTAGGCTAAATACTATTTACTTCTTATTATCTTCACATCGCAGAATTGATATTTGAAGTATTCTGCTCAGAATAATCTTGTAATAATTAATAATCACGATTCGTTTTATAAAGTTGTTGCTTTACGAATCATAAATAAAAATAACCATTGAACAATTTTATTAAACGAACACTCACCGCAACTGTATTTGTAGCTGTGCTTTTAGGATGTACATATTACAATTCAATTGCATTTTCAATTTTATTTTTCATAATCACTATTTTAGGTGTGCATGAGTTTTATACCTTATCAGAAAAAGGAGGGAGTAAACCTCAAAAATTAATTGGGATTTTAATTAGTGCTGTTTTTTTTATAAGCAATACTCTAGTTTGTATGGGGTATATTGATCCGAAATTATTGGTTTTAACTATTCCTTTATTATTTTTAATTTTCATAATCGAACTTTATTTAAAGGCTAAAAACCCTTTTAAAAATATCGCTTTTACTATCCTCGGAATTTTTTATGTAGCCCTTCCTTTTTCGTTGTTAAATTATATTAATTGGAATGGAGGTTTTTATAATTATCAATTACTATTTGGTATTTTCTTTATCATTTGGAGTAATGATTCAGGTGCTTATTTAGTGGGTTCAGCAATAGGAAAACATAAATTGTTTTTACGTGTATCACCGGGTAAAACATGGGAAGGAAGTATTGGTGGAGCAATAATTAGTTACGGCATAACATTTATTATTTCGAGCTGGTACACTAGTATTGGAAGATTTGAATGGATTGTGATTGCAACTTTATTAATAATTTTTGGCACACTTGGAGATTTAGTAAAATCGATATTCAAACGGAGTTTAAATGTTAAAGATTCAGGCAACATACTTCCAGGGCATGGCGGAATATTAGATAGATTTGATAGTTTAATAATGGGCACCCCATTTGTTTTTACGTATTTAATTCTTGAAAAATTATTTGCCTAATGTTGGTTTAAAATAACCTGCATTTTTTGTTTAACTAAAAAAGTTCAATGCATTTTGCTTGTATTGATTTTTCTGCTAAATAAAATATCCCATAATTTCTTCAATTCGTTACGCTTTCCTATCTTTGTAGGTATGCAAGAAACAATTTTAATTCTCGATTTTGGTTCGCAATATACGCAGCTTATTGCTCGTAGGGTTAGAGAACTCAATGTCTATTGTGAAATTCATCCATTTAACAAGATTCCCGAAATAACAGCGGATATAAAAGGTGTAATACTTTCGGGTAGCCCTTTTTCTGTTCGTGATCCACAATCTCCTAACCCTGATTTATCTTTATTTAAAGGCAAATTACCATTGTTAGGCATTTGTTATGGAGCACAACTTATGGCTCAAAAATTTGGTGGAGAAGTTCAATCTTCGGAGCACAGAGAATATGGGCGTGCAAATTTATCTTTCGTAAAGGCAAATAATGAATTGTTTAAAGGAGTTAGTAATAACTCACAAGTGTGGATGAGTCATGCAGATACCATTACAAAAATCCCTGATACTTACGAAATAATTTCGAGTACCAAAGATGTAACATTTGCAGGTTATCAGGTTAAAGGCGAACAAACATATGGTATACAGTTTCATCCCGAAGTATATCATTCAACAGAAGGTGGAGTGTTACTTCAAAATTTTGTGGTTGGTATTTGCAATTGTTCTCAAAATTGGACTCCCAACGCATTTGTTGAAACTACGGTAAACGAATTAAAACAAAAATTAGGAAACGATAAAGTTGTTTTAGGTTTAAGTGGTGGTGTAGATTCTAGTGTTGCTGCGGTATTACTGAATAAAGCAATTGGAAAAAATTTGTATTGCATTTTTGTTGATAATGGTTTGTTGCGTAAAAATGAGTTTGAAAATGTGCTGGAATCATATAAGCACATGGGTTTAAATGTAAAAGGTGTAAATGCAAAAGATCGTTTCTATGCCGAACTTGCAGGTATCAGCGATCCTGAGAAAAAAAGAAAAGCTATTGGTAAAGTTTTTATTGATGTTTTTGATGATGAATCAAAAAGCATAGAAGATGTAAAATGGTTGGCCCAAGGTACAATCTATCCCGATATTATCGAATCTATTTCAGTAAATGGTGGAGCTTCTCAAACAATAAAATCCCATCACAATGTTGGAGGTTTGCCCGATTATATGAAGTTGAAAATAGTGGAACCTCTTAAAACTTTATTCAAGGATGAAGTACGAAGAGTAGGACGTTCACTGCAAATTGATGATGCTATTTTAAATCGTCACCCTTTTCCTGGGCCAGGATTAGCAATACGAATTTTGGGAGATATTACGTTGGAAAAAGTAAGAATACTTCAAGAAGTTGATTATATTTTTATTGATAATTTAAAAACATCAGGATTATATAAAGATGTTTGGCAGGCGGGTGCAATTTTTTTGCCAGTGCAATCGGTTGGTGTAATGGGCGATGAACGTACCTATGAAAACGCTGTTGCATTACGCGCTGTTTCAAGTACTGATGGCATGACTGCCGACTGGTGTCATTTACCTTACGACTTTTTAGGAAAAGTATCTAACGAAATTATTAATAAAGTAAAAGGAATCAACAGGGTTGTATACGACATAAGCTCTAAACCGCCTGCTACTATTGAGTGGGAGTGATTTTTTTACATTGTAAATGAAGTATTAAGTTAAAGTATTATCTTTTTCTAAATTATTTTCAAAATAATAAAATGAAATTATTAAAAAAAACACAGAATAAATTAGCACCTGTTTCAATCATTGTAATGTGTACTTTGTGTTTGATGCTTTACACTTCTTCATCTTATTCTCAATCAAAAAAAGTTGGAGGAACAGATGTTAAAAACACTAAAAGTTCGGCAATAATTGATGGTATAAATTACAAGTTACATACTGTTGAAAAAGGTCAGTCACTTTTTAATATTGCTAAATTTTATAACTTAACTGTTAATGATATTGTTCTTGAAAATCCTGAGGCTATTGATGGAATTAAACCTGGTGAAGTATTAAAAATTTTAATTGAAAAAAAGAAGCCTAAACTTGTAAATGATTCTTGTGTTTTTGTTAAAATACAAGCGGGCCAAACACTTTATGGGTTGAGTAAACAATATGGGATTTCTATCGCTCAATTAAAAACAACCAATCCCGAATTAAACGAAGGTTTAAAGATTGGTCAAAAAATAAAAATACCTGCCGAAAAAAAGAAAAATAGTACTACATCACTTTCGCCAAAAGTAGTTGAACCACCCGTTGAAAACAAGCCATCTTCTTCAAGTCTCAAAGTAGTTGGAACTGAAAATACTTCACAAAAAGAACAAGGTGTAATTGAAATTCCGAAAGAAAATCCCATCGAGAAAATTGTTAATCAACCTGATGAACCACTAGCTTTTGATTACGGAGGTTCTAAAAAGTTAGTATATAAAATAGCTTTTTTTTTACCTTTTCATGTGGATGAAGCAAATGCACTTGACTTTGATAAGTTAATTAAAGGCGATGAAAATTTACCTAATAAAACCAATGTTGCATTGCAATATGTTGAAGGGGCTTTGTTAGCGATTGATTCGTTGAAAAAGCAAAATATAAATATAAAAGTTTTTGCTTACGACATTGATGAAAAAGATTCTGTAAATATTGCAAACACTTTAAAAAAGCCCGAACTAGCAACTATGGATCTAATGATTGGACCGCTATATGGTTCCAGCTTTATGCCAATTGCTTCGTTTGCAAAGCAACATAAAATTGCTATTGTTTCGCCATTTACACAACTCAATAAAATATTATTCAGCAATCCATTTGTTTGTAAATTGTCGCCCTCAAGCTCCCTTCAAATTGAGCGAATGGCAAATTATGTTGTTGATTCATTCAAAACGCAAAATATTATTTTGGTAAATAATATTAGTTCAAAAGAAGCTGCTAATGTTTATACATTTAAAAATACAGCAAACGAAGCGCTGTTAAAAGCAGGTTTAAGCATTAACGATAGTGTAAAAATTGCTCACGAATATGCCAATGTTAAGAATTTATTAAGCGCCTCAAAAACAAATGTGGTTGTAGTACTTTCTAACAATCAGTCGCCTGTAACCGATTTTATTAGTAATCTGAATGTGTTGGGTGATAAATATAAGATTGTATTATTTGGTTTGCAAAACTGGCTGAATTATGATAATCTCGATTTTGATTATTTAAATAAATTATCATTACACATACCTTCTAACAATTTTATCGATTATGATAATGTAAACACACAAAATTTTATTAAAAATTATCGCAATAAATTTAAAACAGAACCTGAAATGTTTGCTTATCAAGGTTTTGATGCTGCATTTTATTTTTTATCATTATTGCAAAAGGAGGGGTCCGGTTTCTTGAAAAGTCTGAAAGAAAACAAACACTTAGGTTTGGAAACTAATTACAATTTTATGCAACATCCAGCTGATAGTGGTTTCGAAAATAAGTTTGTTTACATTCTGAAACTCCAAGATTATAAATTGATGAAGGCAAATTAATATGTTAACGAAAGAACAAATCACCGATTGGTTTAAATTACTTCAAGAAACTATTTGTGATGCACTTGAATGCGAAGACGGCGAAGGTAAATTTCAGGAAGATAATTGGCTGAGAGAAGAGGGTGGTGGAGGCCGAACTCGAATACTTCAAAATGGTAATGTAATTGAAAAAGGAGGCGTTAATTTTTCGGCTGTCCATGGAAATGTTCCTTCATTTTTACAAAAAGAAAATTCAGATTCAACTTCTAGTGATACTTTTTATGCTACAGGTGTATCAATCGTTATTCATCCGAATAATCCAATGGTGCCTATCATACATATGAATGTGCGTTATTTTGAAATGAGTACAGGTGTTTGGTGGTTTGGTGGCGGAATTGATTTAACACCTCATTATGTTGATGCAACAGACGCTAAGCTTTTTCACCAAGCCTTAAAGACTTCTTGTGATAAACATAAATCCAATTATTACTCGGATTTTAAAAAGTGTGCTGATGATTATTTTTTTATTCCACACCGTAACGAGACACGTGGAGTAGGAGGTGTTTTTTTTGATAGATTAACATCTACTCAAGAAATGGATAAGGAAAAATTATTTGCTTTTGTGCAAGATATTGGAAACACATTTGCTCCTGTTTATACAGCTTTGATGAATAAAAATAAAAACAAATTCTTTTCTGAAGAAAACAAAAACTGGCAATTACTTCGCAGAGGACGTTATGTAGAGTTTAACTTAGTATATGATAAAGGAACAAAATTTGGTTTAGAAACGAATGGTAGAATAGAATCTATTTTAATGAGTCTTCCTCAATTAGCCAGCTGGACCTATGATTTTAAACCATTAAAAAATAGTGAAGAAGAAACAACAGTATCATTTTTAAGAAAAGGAATTGATTGGGCGTAAAACGGCTGTTTCAAAAATATTTTTTTGTAATGGTTAAAATTTAAAATACAATAATACAAAGTAATTGCCGCAGCATTGCAAATGCAGCGGAGTAGGAGTTTACATAAAAAAACTACCGAGCCATTGATTTCACTTATTTAACAATATCATTAAGGTATGGACATTAGTTCGGCACGAAATAAATTAACGGATTTAGGCTTCAGGAATCTTCAATCCCATCATGACAAAGACGGAAAACTACTTGTGCAGTTTGGAGCTTTACCAAGCGAGAATGCGACAATGACTAAATCACCTTTTCATTCGAATGAATCGGACTTCATACATTTTACATCCATCGAAAATTTAATTTCCATTTTAAATACCAAACGATTCCGTTTATATAATTTGATTAACATGGACGATAAGTCCGAAATAAAATGGGCGAATGATCAGCTCAAGTTTAAATCGCCTGTAAACAATGAGTTGTTAGAGCATATCTATTGCTTCTCGATGTGTGAAGCGAATATTATAGACAATAATCAGGCAAAGGAAAATTTGCTCTGGAAATTACATGGTCGAGATGGTAATGGAATTATGTTAAAATTGAGAATTGTTAATGATACCGTTTGTTGGCATAATTATCACTTAATAAAAGTAAAATACAACATTGATGATGCTATTTCGGTTCAGTACATTAATGAACATGACATTCAAACCAAACTTGACCAAAAAATATGCAGCTTTATTAAAAATCCGATCTATAATTTTGAAGAAGAAACACGCATAATCTTTGAAAATAGAAAGTATTATAAAGTTACAGTAAATGAATGGGAAAGAATACTATACCCAATTACCATACCCGATAAGCTGCACAAGAAAGAAAATATCCTATATTTTGAAATACCCGTGTTTAACTTTTACAGAGAACATCAAGATTGTTTTAAAGCACCAAGCATGTTGCCTCAAAATTATGAATTGCCTAAAATTGAAATTACTGAGATAATTTTGGGTTACCGCAATTCAGAAGAGGATGAGTCAATATTACGCGGTAAAATCAAGCTAATTGACAATAGGATCAAAGTTTATCGGACTGAACTTGCAAAGAATTATTAATGCTTGTGTAATTGGTTAATTTCGCTTTGCCAATTTTGAAATCTGATTTACTCCGCTCCGCTGCATTTGCAATGCAGCGGAGGAAAGGAATTGATTAGGCGTAAAAGCGGCTGTTTCGAAAATATTTTTTTGTAATGGTTATAATTTTAAATACAATAATACAAAGTAATTGCCGCAGCATTGCAAATGCAGCGGAGCGGAATGGCGTTCATTTTGATTGTCGACTTTAATTTTTATAAATTTTTCCGTCTTTTATTACAATTTTTTTTAGAAAGAAGATTCTTATCTTTTGTATTAAAGTTAGTATGATTTTAATTTATTTTTCCACATTCCTATTAAAATATTCCTTATAAAGGTCAAGTCTATCAGCTGCTGTAGCAACCTTTAGCGCAAGGTCCTTATAATAGTTGGCTTTCAAATTGTCCCCACCAAGTGAATAATAGCTACTCAATGTTGAAAGAGGTAAAATGTAATTCTCATTCATCGAATTTACATTTCCGAAGGAAATATCACGGGGGAAATATACCTTTAAATAATCGATAGCATAGTTCTGTTCAATATTAGTTTTCAATAAATGAATATTGTCAATAGTTTTTGTGCTATATTGATATGCAAGTCCTGTTATATAAAGATTTTTTGAAATAGATGTTGTATAAACATCTCTTACATTTACTGCAACATATACGGGTCTATTATTTCTATTTTTCGAAACGTGTTCAACAATAGTTTTGTGAAACAGTTCGAAATTATCATCATTCTGTAGAGGTTCATAATTTAATGTATCAATACCAAGTTCTTTAAATGCGTGGTCTCGATATTCTTTCATTAACACAAGATTTACGTTAAGAATTCGCACATCAGGTCGGTAGGCTTTTCCATATTGAAGTATAAGAGCAGCCTCAGTATCCTTATCACCTTCGGTAAATACGATAGCATTTTTTTTAAGTCCCGAAAGCATATTGTAGCTGTAATTTAATAATCCAGGCGAATATTCTCCCAAATCATAATACGTCTGAATGTTTTTATTTCTTTGCAGATAATCCCCTTTTATTTCATAATAAAATATAAGGCTCATTAGCACATCAGGATTGTTGGGCGATAGTTGGTGCGCTTTTTCTAAAAATGGGAAAAGACTAAAATCATTATTACCGTTTGCCCATTTTACAAAATTATATTCAAACGTGTTTGGAACATTTTTTTCCATTTCATCTACTATATTTTTCAAACGGTCAAAACGACTTATTCCTTTTGCTTTTTGTGAATCTCCTTCTTCTCCTTTAATGTAGGCGTTTCTATTAGCACGATAATAATTGTACCAAGCATCCGCATTTTTTGAATTTTTTTCAATTTCTCTTCCCCATAAATCCATTTGTCTCAAGAAGTATTCGTTAGGTTTTAAGACCTTGTTTTTACCATATATTTTTTCTGGGAGTAATACCCTAGCAGAATCAGTCGCAATTTGTTGTGCGGAGGAAATTGTGTTCCAAAAACAAATTATTAGTCCTATGATATAATATTTAATTCTTCTTTCCATTTTCGTTAGATTCACTTGTCAAATATAGTGACGTCTGCTTGTTTTTTGAAATGAAAATTATAATTATTTTAAGAAATTGTCTTTAAAAAATGTCGTGCTCGCCTTGCTGCTAACGTTTCGGGGCTTTGCGTTCGGGCGGGAAATCGAAGCACAAAAGCTGGTTTTATTACTAATGTTTAATTGAAAAACTGTCGTTGAATTTTGCACTTCAGCCCGCCTGACGCAAAACCCTTGTTGTGTGCTGCTTTTCTTTCCACCGAGTATTTTTTTTCGTTTAATTATTAGTCCTGTCGCAGTGACAAATGTAACAAAAGCAAAGAACGCAAAAGTGTAAGTTTGAATTTTTAATTGTCTGCCTTTATTGTCGAGTTCTTTTATTTTTTTTCTGTTTTTGGTCTGCAGTTAAATTGTCATTGCCGTCTATTAACCAATAGCTTTCGTCAACTTCATATTTTGAACTTACCATTGTCCCAAATGTCCCCATTATGCAAACTGGTGTCAATAAGTAAATAACTATGATAGATATGTATAGGATTGTCTTTTTCACTTTTTGCTTGTCTTGATAAGAGAGAATATTCGTTCTGTTAATAGTCCATAAAACAAACAGTTTATAAAAAGTCCAACAAAATAAATTGTCGCACCACCACTTGTAATTACAGTCCAAAGTAGCGTGTGTGTCGGGAAACGTAAAACATAAAATAGTTTAGCAAAAGTCAGCCAAATAATATTTGTTCCAAGTGTTCCTTCGTCTTCAGCCCAAGCGGCTAAAAAACTAGGAACTAAAAGAAGTCCAAATATAATTGTCGAAATGATAAATGTTGATTTACTAAAGTTTTTCATTGTCGTTTGGTGTCGTCCTAAAGTAGCACATAACGTTTTGGCGCTTGGCGAAGAAGCGGATTTCGAAGCACAAAACTGTCTGCCAGCATTGAACTTGATACGAAGCACAAAGCTTCATTTAACCACTGAACCCGCTTTTTTGCCAAACGCCTGTTACCTGCTGTAGCTAATATTCTATTCGATAAGTTTGTATTCATTTTCGTTTGATTTTTCGCTGTCTACCAAGGATTTGTTATTCTTATTTTTATCGAACCACCTAATTTAAAAAGCTAAAAATGTCAATTAAACTTTCTTTTAGCTAAACAGTAAAATTATTTCACACCAAGTATCTGAATATTATTATTGTCAAAATTGTCAAAACAACAAGTACTGATGAAATTTTATTTATTGTCAAATCAGGATTTATGTTATCTAACCTTTTGTATTT
>CANCPZ010000028.1 GCA_947380175.1 Bacteroidota bacterium
GAAGGAATTTTAGTTGGAATTTCTACTGGCGCTTCATTAGCTGCTGTAGCAAAAAAAATAAATGAACTACCAGAGAACTCAAAAATATTAACCTTTAATTACGACACAGGAGAACGCTATTTATCTGTTGATGGATTGTTTTAAAAGTAAAGCCGTAAAAATAAAAACAAGATTTAAAGAATTAGAAATGTTAAATTTTGTGTCCGATTTATTTTGCCAAAAACAGCAGAAGAAGTTTTTGAATTGAACCTTTGCTAACTTTTTAAAAAGGAAAAAGGAAAGATAAGGTTTGTTGAAGTATCATCATTTTACGATTGTTTTTTTGAGGTAAAAATAATAGCTCAATCTTAAAATTTTTTACTCAATAGCAATGTTTAATCTTTTATAAACAGCATCGCGTTTCAATTCTCTCACATCACCTGGTTGCATGTTTTCTAAACGGATGTCTTCAATTGCTATTCGGATTAGTCGTATACAAGGGAAACCAACACCTGCTGCCATTTTACGAACCTGATGATACTTCCCTTCAGTTAGTGTAAGTTCTATCCAAGATGTTGGTAAACTTTCGCTAACAGGGTGGTCACGAGGAGGAAGCCTTTCGGGTTTCTTAACTTTTTTTGCTTTACAAGGCTTCGTTATATATGCTCCCGTATCTAAGGCAATGCTTATTCCAGATTCCATTTCTTTTAATGCTTCATTCGTAATGATTCCCTGAAGCTGACATAGGTAAATCCGTTTGTGATTGAATTCGGGATTAAGTAATTTATAATTTAAATTTTTATCGTTGGTTAATATCAAAAGCCCTTCGCTATTTTCATCTAACCTACCTACAGGATAAACATTTTTTGGAAATTGAAAACCCAAAGAGTCAAGGCATTTTTTATTTAAATGTGTGGTTGTAAACTGAGAAATTACTTTGTATGGTTTATTGATGATGTAATAGTTCATTGTAGTTTTTGAATTGTTACTTTAATCTTTTTTATTTTACACCAACAGACATTCAAATAAATCGATAAAATGTTTTTTTAATTTTTCTTTCACATCTGCTTCAGCAACAATTTCTCCAAGTTCTTTATGCATAGATGTTACAGCCTTGTCGTTAATGCCACAAGGAATTATATTTCCAAAATACCCTAAATCTACGTTTACATTTAATGCAAACCCATGCATAGTTACCCACCTACTTGCTCTAACTCCCATAGCACAAATTTTTCTTGCTTTAATCGGATTATCAACATCTAACCAAACACCCGTTTCACCTTTACTTCTCCCCGATTCTATTCCATATTCCGCCAATGTACGTATAACTATTTCTTCTAAAAAACGAAGGTATTTATGTATATCCGTGAAAAAATTATCGAGATCCAAAATCGGATAACCAACAATTTGCCCTGGACCATGATAGGTAATATCGCCACCGCGATTTATTTTATAATAGGTTGCGTTTTTTTCTTCTAGTTGTTTTTCGCTAATAAGCAAATGTTGTTTATCGCCACTGTTACCGAGGGTATAAACATGAGGGTGTTCGCAGAAAATTAAATAATTGGATGTTTTTTGTTGTTGATTATCGGGTGTTTTTCTATTCTCAATTTTAGTAGTAACAATTTCATTGAATACATTTTCTTGGTAATCCCAAGCTTTTTTAAAATCAATAAGACCAAGATCAATGAATTTTACTTGTTGCATTTTATTTAAATGGAAAGCGAACGATTTTGAGATTTGAAAATCAGTAACTTCTAAATTCACCAACCCATCAATTCTTTATTTATATTTTAGAAAGTGCTGATTTTAGATGATTAATAACATTAACTTCAACAGCATCAACACCACGCATTTCAGCTAAAAATACTGATATCCAATCACCTAAATGAATAAAATAAATTGCCTTTTCAATTCTAGAATTTCCTTTCGAATAAACTTCAGTTATACTAGATACATATTTCGATATAACCTCTTTGTTAATTTGAACACGGGAGAGATTTCTTGAATACTCATCTTTATCTAAAAAAATAATTGCAGCAAGATTTTCATTTTTTTCTGTCCAACCTACTAGTTCATTGTGATTCATTTCTGGAATAATATGGTGCCAACAAAGTATTTTTGCATTTTCGTTTAATTGCTGACGAAAACGAATTGCAATACCTTCGTTATAGGTTGTTGCATAAATAACAGGAGTTTTTCCAAGCAATTTTTCAGCAACAATTTTAGCTTCAGCTATAATACTATTTTCTTCTTTATCTAATAATTTTACGGCTTCTTCAAGCTCTTTT
This sequence comes from Bacteroidota bacterium, assembly GCA_947380175.1. GTDB lineage: Bacteria > Bacteroidota > Bacteroidia > 2-12-FULL-35-15 > 2-12-FULL-35-15 > 2-12-FULL-35-15. The sequence continues at coordinate 2,271 of CANCPZ010000028.1, forward strand.
TTATAATCGTTTGTAATTATTCCAAAAAAACCAAAAACAAAAAACAGTTGAGTCAATGAATAACCTAAACAAGATCGAGGAGGCATTCCATCAGGAACAACAATGTTATCAAATCCTTTTGTTTTAGCTATTTCTAAAATTTTTCCACCGGAAGTAATGCAAACTATTTTTGCATTTTTTGCCATTGCTAATTCCATGCAATTAATTGTTTCTTCGGTATTTCCAGAGTAAGAAGAAATAATAACCATGGTGTTTTCATCCACATAAGTAGGAATAAAATAACCCTTAGTTATATTAACAGGAACATTCGCATTGGCTACAACAAGCTCACTTGCAATGTTGCCTCCAATACCCGAGCCCCCAAGCCCGCAAATCAAAACATTTGAAATTTTATTTGCTGAAGGGGTTAGCTTGGAAGCGTTTCCAATGTTAATTGCTTCACCTAATTGTTTCGAAAAATTTGATACCAATTGTTTCATGTCTTTTATAAAAAAGTAGTTATGTCGCAAAAATACATTTTTTTGTTTGAATATGACTGTAGACAACCATTTTTTACCCCCTATTTTTATGGCAAAAAAAACAAGGTTTTAGGTACATTAAATACTCCTAATCGGCGTATATTTGCAAAAAACAAACAAAAATAATGAGCACCGAATTAAACGAACAAGAATTATTAAGGCGAGGTAAATTAGCAGAGATTTCCAAAATGGGTATTGATGCCTATCCTGCCGAATTATATGATGTAAGCACGACAGCAAAAAATATATTAGAAAATTTTACTCCTGAAAAAGCTGAGAATTATAAAAATGTATCTATTGCTGGCCGGATCATGAGTTTGCGTGATATGGGTAAAGCTTGTTTTGTTAGTTTACAAGACGCTACTGGCCGTATACAGGTTTATATTCGCAGAGATGATATTTGTCCAAATGATGACAAAAACTTATTTGATTTATTATTTAAAAAAAACACTGATATAGGCGATATAATTGGCATTACAGGCCATGTATTTATAACTAAAGTTGGAGAAATATCGATACACGCTGCTACGTTTAAAATATTAAGCAAATCATTGCGTCCATTGCCTATGGTAAAAATTGATGATGCGGGCAATGCATTTGATGAAGTTACTGATCCTGAATTTCGTTATCGTCAACGTTATGTAGATTTAATCATCAACCCCAAAGTAAAAGAAACTTTTGTAAAGCGAACAATGATGGTAAATACCATTCGTGATTTTTATAATGCAAAAGGATATTTAGAAGTCGACACGCCTGTGCTACAAGCAATACCAGGTGGAGCAACCGCTCGCCCATTTGTTACACACCACAACACCCTAGATATACCAATGTATTTGCGTATTGCAAATGAGTTATATTTAAAAAGACTTATTATTGGTGGATTTGATGGTGTTTATGAATTTTCACGCAACTTCCGTAACGAAGGAATGGATAGAACCCATAACCCTGAATTTACAGTTATGGAACTATATGTAGCCTACAAGGATTATAATTGGATGATGGATGTTACGGAAGAATTAATTGAAAAAATTGCGTTGGATTTGAATGGAACAACAAAAATAAAAATGGGAGAACATGTAATTGATTTTAAGCGCCCATTCAAACGCGTTACCATGTTTGATTCTATAAAAGACTTTACAGGAATTGATATAAGTGCAATGGATGAAGAGCAACTGCGCGATGTATGCAAGCAATTGCATATTGAATGTAATGCAAGCATGGGTAAAGGAAAATTGATTGATGAAATTTTTGGTGCTAAATGCGAAGGCAATTATATGCAACCAACCTTTATTACTGATTATCCAATTGAAATGAGCCCGCTTACTAAGAAGCACCGAAGTAAAGCAGGACTAGTAGAACGCTTTGAGCTGATGGTAAATGGAAAAGAGTTAGCGAATGCATATTCAGAATTAAATGACCCTATTGATCAACGCAATCGTTTTGAAGAACAAATAAAATTAATGGAACGTGGCGATGACGAAGCCATGTTTATTGACCATGATTTTTTACGTGCATTAGAATATGGCATGCCTCCTACAGCAGGTATTGGTATTGGTATCGACAGGTTAGCGATGATTATGACCAACTCGCATTCGATACAAGATGTGTTGTTTTTTCCTCAAATGCGACCAGAAATAATTAAGAAAGCTATTGTAGAATTAAAGCCAGATGAAGTAAAAATTTTGGAGGAAGTAAAAAAACACAATCCTGCTACATTAGCTGTTATGAGCGAAGGGTTAGGCATTTCAAAAAATCAATTACAAAAACTATTAAATTCATTAGAAGAAAGGAATTTAGTAAAAAGAGAAGGACCTGTTTATCAATCGATAAATTAAAATAATAGAAAAATTGAGCCAAAAAATAGCAGTAATAGGAGGAGGAAGTTGGGCAACAGCAATTGTAAAAATGCTTTGTAACAATTCCAAACAAACGTATTGGTGGATTCGTAATGAAGAAACTATTGCACATATTAAAAAATTTAAACACAATCCAAATTACTTAACATCCGTAGAATTTGATAAACATAAATTAGTATTAAATTCCGACCTTAAAAAGGTTATTAAAAGCGCCGATGTGCTTATAATGGCTGTGCCTTCAGCTTTTTTAAAAGATGCACTTTCGGGATTAACCGTAGCTGATTTTAAAAATAAAAAAGTGTTTTCTGCCATCAAAGGAATTGTACCACAACACAATTTAATTGTTGGCGAATTTTTTAATACCGAATACAACATACCAATGGAAAATATTGGTGTAATCACTGGCCCTTGTCATGCCGAAGAAGTGGCTATGGAAAAATTATCGTATTTAACAATTGCATCAAAAGGTACAGATAATGCATCTTTTGTGGCTTCTCAATTACGTTGCAGATATATTAAAACATCCGTTTCGGACGATATTTATGGAACTGAATATTCGTCGGTTTTAAAAAATGTATTTGCTATTGCTAGTGGTATTTGCCACGGTTTAGGCTATGGCGACAACTTTCAAGCGGTTTTAATATCCAATGCTATTCAAGAAATAAAACATTTTGTAGATGCTGTTCATCCAATTGACAGAGATATAAAAAGTTCGGCATACCTTGGCGATTTACTAGTTACAGCCTATTCGCAATTTAGTCGCAACCGCACTTTTGGTGGTATGATTGGTAAAGGTTATTCGGTAAAATCAGCACAGTTAGAGATGAATATGGTTGCCGAAGGTTATTATGGTACAAAATGTGTGTTCGAAATAAACAAACAGCACAAGGTGCATATGCCTATTAACAATGCGGTTTACAATATTTTGTATAAAAAAAAATCGCCTGCTGCCGAAATGACTTTGCTTACCGATAAGTTAAGTTGATGATATAATTCTTTTCTTTTACGATTGTTCCTTTTGGTTGAATAGACAAATTTTATAGAGAAAATCTACATTGGTATTAATCCATCGGAACTCATAAAATATTGAAAAATGAAAAAATTAAGTATCGTTAGCCCTAATACAAAATGAGTAAATTTTTCAGATTGCCACTCTTCCTTTATTTTTTCGGCGGATAATAGTATGGCCGGAAACCCTAAACAAAGCATACGTGTGATATCAAATGCAATTATAAGCTGAATAAAATCAAAAATAATAATTACTATAATAATAGTGAAAAATTTAAACTCTCTTTTTTTCCATGTTTTGCACAAGGTGTAAATTGGGAAAAGCCAGAATAATTTAAATGCATAAAATGCTCCTGCAGGCATAAGCGGAATAGCTTTCTTAAGACTAAATAAAATATTTTTTTTAGAAAAATAAAAATTCAAATCATATTCAACTGTTATTTGTTTAGATACCCAATATCTATAAATAAGTAATGGGATTATTGCGATTAATAACATAAAAAACTGTTTTAAGGTTGCCGATTTGTTGCCATTGTGAATGTATCCAGAATAGAGTAATAATCCTGGTAGCAGAAATATGCTACTTTCATGTGTAAGCATTGCAAGGGCAAAAAACACTCCGCACCATATAATATCTTTAACAAATGCGAATGATAAGAAGAGAAAAAAATAAAAAATAGAATCAGTGTATCCAGGGGCAACCAACTGTATATAAAGAGTGCACGAAAATGCGATTAATCCTGTAAAAAGAATTGCGTCTAAAGGAGAATATTTTTTTCTTCTATAAATCCAATATACAGAAGAGATAAATAGCAAAGCAAAAATAAGTGGAACTATAAAAAACATGTTTCCTCTTAAAAAAATAAGATAGCCAATTAGCGAAGGTAGTATTCTATAGCGAAGAGGGTTTACATAACTGAAATCAAACGGATTGTTTGAAAGAATTGAATATTGTAAACCATGATAAGCAGCTTCAAATTTTGGAGTAACGTAAAGCATATCTAACCCAAGAAATATAAAACCAATTACAAAACTTGTTATAATTAAGTTAGAACGTGTTTCAAGAAATATGAAAAATCTATTAATTCGTTCTATTCCATTATTTATCATAGTTATAGTATACAATAAAGGTAAAATCGTAATAAAGGTAAAATAAAAGACAAATAGGGTGCATGAATTTTTGTAAATTACAGCTTAGTTATTTATGAATATTTAAACGTTTTTTATTTAATATTTTTATACATGAAATTAACAAACAAACAATCAATACAACTTCTTGTATTAATTTTATTCTGTATTTCAGGACTTTTGTATTATAATACAATTACGTTATTCCCTGCTTTTATTCACTCTTGGACTCAAAGCGATCGCTACGCAATAGCTTTAAGCTTTTTGAATAATGGTTTTGATTTTTTTCATCCTGCAACTTTTAATTTACAAACCATCAATGGCATTACCCGTGTGGATTTTCCGATAAACGAATACATAGCTGCATTACTAATGAAAATAATTGGTACAAAGGCTCCAATAGTTTTTAGAGTCTATACTTTATGTGTTAGTATTATTGGTTTAGTGTTTTTGTTTTTACTGACAAAAAAAATTACACACTCTAAGATTAAAGCAGGAATGGCAACATTTTTTGTTTTTTTATCGCCTGTATATGCCTATTACCAAGCAGGATTTATACCCAGCGTACCGGCTATTTCCTGTGTATTTATTGGTTATTATTATTATTTTTCGTACAAAGAAAATGAAACTAAAAAACAGCTATATCTAGCTCTTTTATTTTTAGCATTAGCAGCTTTAATGCGCATGCCATTTGTTGTTTTTTTATTTTCCACACTTTTACAACAAAGCTGGAATGCTATTAAAAATAAATCATTTAAAAATTATGAACTCTTTTCGTTCAGCATTGCCTTTGTAATTTTTATAGCATATAATTTATACAATGTTCATTTAGGAAATTCCTATGGTAACATGTTTTTAGACTATTTAATGCCAGCAAAAAATCTTGCCGAATTCAAAGAAATTATTGCCGAAATGTACCACCATTGGTTTACACATTATTTTACAATCTGGCATTATTTGCTATTGCTAATAGGTGTTGTTTTTATTGGTTTTTCTATGATTAAGAAACGTTTAATCAATCCCGAAAATAAAAAATACTGGTTTCATTTATGCATTATTTGTTGTGGAACAACATTGTATTTTTTAGCGATGGCGAAACAATATTACAACCACGATTATTATTTTTTAGATTCTTTTTTTATTCCAACCGTGTTTTTTTTGATTGTTGCTTTAAATGTCATTCAGTTTAAAAAGCCTATCTATACGGATGCTTTAGGATTTGCATTTTTAGTGTTTGTTATTTTATTTTTTTTAAGTACTAAAAAAACACAAGCCGAACGCTATACTTCTGGTGTGTGGGACAGAACAGAAATTACCCGACAAAATTTTATTGGAACAGAGCAATACATCGATAGCATTGGTATTTCGAAAGATGCCAAAATATTGGTTATTGACGCCTACTCTACTAATGCACCATTAATATTAATGAATAGAAAAGGGTATACCGTAATGGGTACATCATACAAAAATATTTCAATGTTTTTATTTTATTGTAAATGGAATTATGTAGCTATTCAGGATATATATTTAGTATCGGATGTAATAAAAAATTACCCGCTAATTACATCGCTTTTAGAGCGTGTTGGAGGAACAGGCAAAGTTTCATTTTATAAATGGAGTGATAAAATAAAACCAAAATCTTTGAAACAATTTTTAGCAATTACACCCGAAAATAGTTTGTATGAAGTGGCACTTGCTTTTGATGACAAGGTAATTGATAGCACACACATAAAAGGGAGGGTAAAAATTTCGAATAAAAATTATGTTTCCGCACCAAGCGCTGCAATTGTTGATTCTACTATTGAATTTGGCGCAACCGTTGTTATAAATGCGAGAGAATTAAAAAACGATAAAAACCTAAAAGCGCTTATTAATTGCTCCATTTTAAACCAACAAAAAATGGATAATTTACAATTGGTTTGTGCCATTACCAACCCTGCCGAAACAGTATATTACCAAAGTTTTTCAATCGCCGATTACATACACACAGCTAATAAATGGGATCATTTAGAATTTCAGTTTGTATTACCAAATTTTAAAACAACAGCTGATGAAGTAGCAATATATTTGTGGAATCCATCGAAAACGCTTGTTTATTATGATAATTTGGAGGTTTTGATTTATAAATAAAATTACCCACATCCTTTCTAGCTTCTGTATCCAAGAGCATAAAAAATGTTAATGTAGAAAAAAATGTTGCTATCGAGGTGGCAGTTGCAACATTACTCACTCAATAATTTCTCAATAAAACGGTTTGTTTCTAAAACATAATCGATGTATTTATTACCTGTTGCTGGTCCATAAAAGCCGGTATATATTTTTCTGACATACCCTTTTTTATCGATGTAAATAGTAGTGGGAAAAGCCATTACAGCATTAAGCATTGGTAACGCTTCAGAAGCTTGAGCAGCGCCTGTTTTCATCGTAATTAAAAAATCGTAATTGGCATTGAAACGGTTTTTTAAACGAATAACATTTTTTACAGCTTTATCAAAATTATCGGTTCGCTCAAAAGCAAGTGCAATTACCTCAAGTCCTTTGTTGTTATTTTTTTGATAAACGCCTGCCAAAAATTTTGTTTCGTCCATACAATTTGGGCACCATGTTCCCATCAATTGAATGACAACCACTTTGTTTTTATATCTTACATCATTAATCGAAACAGCTTTACCCTCAAGGTTTTTAAAGCTAAAATCCACTTTAGTAAAACCTGTTTTTAAATACGTAAGCGAATCGGGATTGCGTAATTGAAATTGATTGTTTCGTTTTGCAATCCATGTTTCATGGCCACTAAGACCAGAATAAAAATGACCATTTACAATACTATCACCTTTTATTTTTCCAGTAAACAAAAAAGCATGCGCACCATCAAAACAAGACAAAGCAAAAGAGTTATTTTCTTCTACAGCTCCACTTAAATAACGATAATCGCCTGTTTCGGTAGCAAATGTACCAGTAATGTTTTTAGATAAAGTAGCTTGATTAAATACACCAAGCGCTTTAGATGCATCCTTACTGTTTGGGCTAAAATCGCATTCCCAATTTCCTTGCAAAGAACATTGATTTTTAGATGGCCTGTAATCTTCGTTACCACAAGTTTTGGAAATAAAATTAGCATTAAAAGGTATTTCATTTTTTTCTTTTCTGGCATGATTAACCCAAACACCACTTATTGAATTTTCGTTTATTTTACATAAAAATTCAGAATCAAACACGGGCATTTTAATATATAAGGAATCGTTACGAACAAGTATTTCATTTGCAATTATTTCTTCTTCCGCATTATAAAAGATAATAGAATAAATTTCCAAAGCATTTTGAACAACAAAATTAATCGGTAATTGTGTAGAATCGTTTAACGCTAAGGAGCCTCGCCAAGAACCTGTTTTTAATGCATTTTGAGCATTTAACGTATTTACAAAAAACAAAAGCGAAACAGCAATTGCTATTCCGCTTTTAAATAAACTACTTTTGTTTGATACGTCTTTTTTTTGTTTCATTAACGTTTATTCTCAAATCAATTACTAAAATGAATACGAAAGTGATAATTCAAATTCTAAGGTTCCTGAGGTGTCGGCTACTACCAATTTGGAAGGGAATTTATTAGTGCTGTTGTAAAGATAAAAATCAACACTTCCCATTTTGGTTGCTGATGATGGATTATCATCATCTAATAAATCAATCGTATATTGTTGAGTAATATTCGAAAAATCAATCGGCACAGAAAAAGGTAAATTATACGATTGTGGTGCGGCATTTGCTACTTGCGTTGTGGTGATGATGGGGTTGTTTGATCCAAAGGCTTTAACTTCGGCATAAATGTCTGGTCTTACGCTGTTACCAAATGCTAGAACATCCCAATCGCTTGATCCATTTTGAGAAGGATATTTGTTTAATTTGATAGCCGAAACCGTAATTTTAGTAGGCGAAATTTGGGTTCCACAATCGGCACCAGAATATCCTGTTGGACAAGAACATTTTCCATCATTACAAACACCGCCATTATAACAGGTTGTATTTTCGCATGCATCTGTTTTCTTCTTACAAGATCCTAAAATAAATATTGAAAAAGCAAACGCGGAGATAAATAAAAATTTTTTCATTTTTTTTAATTTAACGGGTGAATACTATTTTTTAAAATACTAATATACATTTTTAAAATTCAAGAGATTCATTAAACAATTTAAATATTAAAGTTAATTCCTTGAGCTAATGGCAAACTTGTACCATAATTGATTGTGTTTGTTTGTCTGCGCATATAAGCTTTCCAAGCATCAGAACCCGATTCGCGACCGCCGCCAGTTTCTTTTTCACCACCAAAAGCGCCACCAATTTCAGCACCTGATGTACCAATGTTTACATTTGCAATACCACAATCCGAACCTGCTTGCGATAAAAACAATTCCATTTCGCGCATATTGTTTGTAAAAATTGATGACGACAAACCTTGAGGAACGCCATTTTGCATTGCAATAGCTTCTTCGATGGTATTATATTTCATCACATAAAGAATGGGAGCAAATGTTTCTTCTTGTACAATGTGATATTCGTTTTTTGCTTCAATTACGCATGGCTTAACATAACAACCACTTTCATATCCATTACCCGTTAAAACACCTCCCTCAACAATGATTTTGGCTCCTTCTTGTTTTGCTTTTTCAATTGCATTCAAATAATCTACTGTTGCGTTTTTATCGATTAATGGACCAACATGATTAGCTGAGTCTAAAGGATTACCAATTTGCAGCTGCGAATAAGCTTGTTTAATAACTGCGATGGTTTTATCATAAACACTTTCGTGAATAATTAATCTGCGTGTTGAGGTACAGCGTTGACCAGCTGTTCCAACAGCACCAAATACGGCACCAACCAAAACCATAGATAAATCGGCGTGTTCAGAAACAATAATTGCATTGTTGCCCCCTAATTCTAAAATCGTATTACCAAAACGTTCGGCAACAGTTTTTGATACGTGACGGCCTATACGAGTTGAACCAGTAAAAGAAACTAAAGGAATGCGTTTATCGTTATTTATCAAATCTCCAGATTCATTCCCAATTACAAGGCAACTAACACCTTCAGGAACATTGTTTTTCTTTAACACTTCCCCAATAATATTTTGACAAGCGATTGCGCATAAAGGCGTTTTTGAACTTGGCTTCCAAATACACACATCACCACAAACCCAAGCTAAAGCAGCATTCCAACTCCAAACGGCAACAGGGAAGTTAAAAGCAGAAATGATTCCAACAACACCAAATGGGTGCCATTGCTCATACATCCGGTGCATTGGGCGCTCACTATGCATTGTTAATCCATATAATTGACGAGATAAACCAACTGCAAAATCGCAGATATCAATCATTTCTTGAACTTCACCTAATCCTTCTTGTAAGCTTTTGCCCATTTCATAAGAAACCAATTTACCAAGCGGATCTTTGTATTTACGAAGTTCGTCACCTATCTGACGTACTATTTCACCACGCTTTGGTGCAGGCATTAAACGCCACACTTTAAAGGCCTCTTCTGCTGTTTTCATTACCTTTGTGTAATCTTCAGCTGTAGCTGCATTTATGCTTCCTATCAATTGCCCATCAACAGGCGAATACGAATCAATTTTTTTACCTTTTGTGACTGTGTGAATTAATCCGGTAGATGCACCGAAATTTGTTTCATTTATTCCAAGTTGGGTTAGAACATTTTCAATCCCAAAAGTTTTTGCAGTTAACGTTTCTGACATGAGCTCTTTTTTAAAATTAGGTACACAAATTTAAACAAAAATTGAGTAAAAGAATGTTTATTTTTTTACTTACAATAAATCGAGTTGGGTTACTATTTTAGATGAGTTGCATAAATTTTTGAACAGGTGTAATAAAAATTATCGATTACGATTATATGACAGCGAGACAAAAATATTTTTAGAACTATTTTTGCTATTTTTACTTTGGTAAAATTTTAAAACCAACCTCATTATGATAAAAAATATAATCATTGGCACATTCGTTTTCTTTTTAATAAGCTCTTGTAATACCTCATTAAAACTAATGCAGAACGGGGCTTATGATGCCGCTATTCAAAATTCTGTTAGTAAACTACATGGAAAAAAACACAAGGAAAAAGAAATTATTGTTTTAGAGGAAGCCTACTTAAAAGCAAATAATAGAGACAGCGAAAAAATTGCCTATTTAAAAAAGGAAGGTTCACCAGATTCTTGGAACGATGTTTATTTAATTTATTCGCAAATGAACAAAAGACAAGAAATAATAAAACCTCTTTTGCCACTTCATTTAACTAATCAAAATAGGGATGCAAAATTTGATATTATAAATTACGATAGTGAAATAATAAGTGCTAAAAAAAATGCAGCTGAATATTTGTATACACATGCACTTTCAATACTTGATAAAAAAAACAAAACAGAAGCACGAAACGCTTACAATGAATTAATAAAAGTAAAAGATCTATTTAACAATTACCGCGATGTGGATGCCGAATTAAACCGCGCAAGAAACTTAGGTACCAGCTATGTACTATTTAAAATGGAAAACACAACAGGTGTACCACTTCCCCCTTCATTTGAAGAAGAACTTACAAAAATAAGTTTGGCGGAGCTAGAAGGCGATTGGCTAAAATATCATACCCGCCGCATCAAAGAGTTAACTTATGATTACACAATCCTTGTAAACATGAAAAATATTGATGTTTCGCCGGAGGCAATAAAAGAGATTAATTATACGGAATCGAAAGTTATTCCAGATGGATTTCAATATGTGTTAGATGCACATGGAAACGTAAAAAAAGATTCCTCAGGTAACGATATTAAAGTTCCGAAAACAAAAACGATTTCATGCAATGTCTCTGAAAACTATCAGAATAAAAAAGCGATCATTGCTGGTTCACTTGATTATATTGATAATAGCACTAATCAATTACTAAAAACAAATCCTATTGCTAGTGAAAACTTTTTTGAATACCGCTCTGCTATTGCTATTGGAGACATTACTGCATTAAAGCCTGAAACAAAAGAAAAAATAGGTAGGCGCCCTGTTCCGTTTCCTTCAGGATTTGACATGCTATTAAAAGCTGGAGAAACATTAAAAGGAATGGTGAAAAACATTGTCTATAGCAACAAAGCGATTTTTTATTAGGGTATACTATAATTGTTGCTTTAAATGTTTAGTCTTCCAACATCCACAATGCTTCGTTTAATTCGCCTTGCGCTTTTTTGTTTTTTTGATTTTGTGCTACCAAAACACCTTTTTTATAGGTATCAACAGCCTTTTCAGGTTGGTCTGTTTGCTCGTAATATTTACCTAATTGATAATAAGCACCCAAATAATTTTCATCTTTAAAAAGTAGGGTCTCAATAATATCAATTGCCTTATAAATATCATTTAATTTACCATATTCCAATGATAATAAATAATTTAGGAATGAATCGTTTGGTTCAGCCTTGAGCATTTCTTGAATTTGCACTAAACGAGTATCCGGCATGTTTGTGTTACTAAATTAAACTTTCATTTAAAAACAAATTTAGAAAATAATACAGCGGAAATAATACGAAATATCAATTACCTTTGAAACTATGATGCAGAAGAACCAATTAAACGACACTTTCGGGCGGAGCCACGATTATTTGCGCATCTCACTCACAGACGCTTGTAACTTACGTTGTATGTATTGTATGCCGAACGAAAAAGTTTTGGTTACACCTTCTGCAAAATTAATGCAAGTAGATGAAATCGAAAACATAGCAAACATTTTTGTTGAATTAGGAATAAAAAAAATTCGTTTAACTGGTGGTGAACCTTTGTTGCGTAAAGACGCCAAACAAATAATTGAAAAACTTAGTTACTTGCCTACAGAACTTACCATTAGTACAAATGCTATTCTTGTAGATCAATATATCGAGACATTTATTAGTTCCGGTATTCACTCTGTAAATGTAAGTTTAGATACTTTAAATGCAGATGAATTTTATTCAATTACAAAACGTGGCGACTTTGAAAAAATAATGAACAACATACATTTGTTGCTTTCTCATAATTTTAACGTAAAAGTAAATATCGTTTTAATGAAAGGAATAAATGAACATGCTATTTTTGATTTTATCAACTGGACAAAAAATTTTCCACTTGATGTTAGATTCATTGAATTTATGCCATTTTCTGGCAATGCTTGGTTGCCCGAAAAAGTTTTTTCATATGCCGAAATGTTAAATCTAATTGCAACAAAATATTCATTTGTTAAATTAAACGATGCAAAAAATGATACCGCAAAAAAATATAAAGCGGTTAATCACAGAGGAACATTTGCTTTTATAACTACCATTACAAAACCCTTCTGCGAAAACTGCAATCGCCTTCGAATAACAGCTGATGGTAAAATGAAAAACTGTTTGTTCTCGCAAGATGAAACTGATTTGCTTTCTGCGATGAGAAAAGGCCATGATATTAAACCCCTTATTTTATCTTGTCTTCAAAACAAAAAACAAGAGCGCGGTGGCCGTTTTGATTTTGAAAATATTGCAAACAGAAGTATGATTAAGATTGGAGGCTAGTACTTGTTTGTGTATTTTTGAAATGCAGTTTAATCGGCAAATTCGGCATTCTCGCCTCTGTGACAAAATGTTAAAATTATAGTTATGAATTACATCGATATCTTGTTTTGTATTCCATTAGTTTGGGGGCTCTATAAAGGTTTTACCAAAGGGTTAATCATCGAAGCGGCTTCATTTGTTGCATTTGGTTTTGGGGTTTGGGGTGCTATCCATTTTTCAGATTTTATTTCGCAATTTTTTTTAGATCGTGTTCATTGGAAATCACCTTATTTACCAGTTGTTTCGTTTGCAACCACTTTTTTAGGAATTATAATTCTTGTTTATTTTATTGCAAAACTTATTCAACACATGGTAAATGGTATGGCCTTAGGCGCTATCAATAAACTTTTGGGAGCAATTTTTGGTGCTATGAAATTTGCGATGGTTATGAGTGTGATAATTTTTATAATTGATGCGATGGAAGAAAGCTATCAAGTGATTTCGTTCGAAACAAAAGAAAAATCATTGCTTTATAAACCTATCGGTAAAATTGCGCCAACATTAATTCCATCTTTAAACAAAAGCAAAGTGGCTACATTGCTCCCAAAAACAAAGACTGTAAACAGTGGATTAAAAAGTGAAGAAAAATAAAACGTAAATTTGTTTGTGCTTAAAAAAACATTCTCTTTCGCAGTATTTATAATCACTTGTTTTGGCTTTTGCAAGGCGCAACCAGCCTTGGATACAATTACAGCGTGTTTAAAAAAAACCCCCCACCCTTTCGTGAAACTTGATTCCCGTTATTCCTTTATTAATAATGAATTAGTAACCATTTTTGGGATTAAAGGAGGAATAGTTTTTGGTAAAAAACTAAGTTTCGGATTGGGCTACAATCAACTTTATTCGCCACCCAAAAACTTAAACGAAGAAGTACATTATATCAACACACTAGGTAAAGAAAACACCGTAATAAAGGGCTTACATTTGTTTTATATATCCATCAATGCCGAATATACTTTTTACCAAACCAATCATTGGGAATTAGGAATGCCTTTGCAACTTGGTTTTGGACAAACGTATTATAATCAATATACTACTTTTGGAGAAAAAATAAAATCTGAACAAAAATTTAACTTTATTTACGAACCAACGATTTCGGTGAATTACAAAATACGCAAATGGTTTGGTGTTGGTACTGATTTTGGTTATCGGTTTATGCTTGCAAATAGCCGTAAATTAAGCCAAAACTTAAGTGCTCCAATTATTACCTTCGATTTTCAGATTTACTATTCCGAAATTTATAAATCAATATTTTCAAAAACTAAAGTAGTAGCTAAAAGACTCTAAGGGTTTTGTAATAAAAAAATCCCCGAACCAATTAAGTTCGGGGATTAATTCGATTTATAATTTATCTTTTCTAGTGTCCTCCTCCATCAACTTCGCCTTCTTCTAAAGGCAATGTTTGAGGAACAAAGTCTTGTGATTTTCCTGGTTTAGAATAGTCATATGGCCAACGGTAAACTGTTGGTAATGCTCCAGGCCAGTTGCCATGTGTATGCGCCATTGGAGTTGTCCACTCTAATGTATTCGAATTCCAAGGGTTTTGTTCTGATTTTGGTCCACGGAACATTGAATAGAAAAAGTTGAACAAGAAAACAACTTGTGTTAATGCTCCTAAAATAGCAAAACAAGTAATTAATACGTTGATGTCGATTAAATTATCAAACATCGGAAAAGCACTATTAGAGTAGTATCTACGTGGCACACCAGCTAATCCTAAAAAGTGCATCGGGAAAAATACGCCATAAGCCGAAATAAATGTTCCCCAGAAATGAATGTATCCCAATTTTTTATTCATATGACGCAAGAATAATTTTGGGAACCAGTGATAAACACCGGCACACATACCCAATATAGCCGACACACCCATTACAATATGGAAGTGGGCCACAACAAAATACGTGTCATGAATTGGAATATCTAACGCTGAATCAGCCAGGATAATACCTGTTAAACCTCCCGAAATAAATGTTGACACTAAACCAATTGCAAACAACATTGCTGGAGTGAAACGAATATTACCTTTCCACAAGGTAGTGATATAGTTGAATGCTTTTACAGCAGATGGAATAGCAATCAACAAGGTTGTAAATACGAATACCGAACCCAAGAACGGATTCATACCGGTAATAAACATATGATGTCCCCAAACGATAAACGAAAGGAAACCAATTGCCATGATAGAACCAATCATTGCACGATAACCAAAAATTGGTTTACGCGAGTTTACAGAGATGATTTCTGAAGTTAAGCCCAATGCAGGAAGGATGATGATATAAACCTCTGGATGTCCTAAAAACCAGAATAAATGCTCATATAAGATTGGGCTACCACCTGTTTGCTCTAATGCTTGTCCACCAATGTAAATATCAGACAAGTAAAAAGAGGTACCAAAGCTTCTATCGAAAATTAACAACAATGCTGCAGAAAACAATACCGGGAAAGAAAGAACACCCAAAATTGCTGTTACAAAAAAAGCCCAAATTGTTAATGGCAAGCGCGTCATCGACATACCTTTTGTACGTAAATTGATAATCGTTACAATGTAATTTAAACCTCCCAATAACGAAGACACAATGAATAAAGACATAGAAACTAACCATAATGTCATACCCAACTTAGAGCCGTCCATTGCTTGTGGTAATGCACTTAATGGTGGATAAACTGTCCAACCACCTGATGCTGGTCCTGTTTCAATAAAGAAAGCTGATAACATAACAGCACTTGATAAAAAGAAGAACCAATAGGATAACATATTCAAAAATCCTGATGCCATATCACGTGCACCAATTTGATATGGGATTAACAAATTACTAAATGTACCACTTAAACCGCCTGTTAATACCATAAACACCATAACTGTTCCATGAATAGTTACAAGCGCCATATACATTCCCGGATCTAACATTCCATCTTTACCCCATTTATCACCTAAGAAAAAGTTTATGATTTTAAAATGTTCTCCTGGCCAAGCCAATTGCAAACGGAAAAGGAAGGACATCATCATTGCAATAAAAGCCATAATAACTGCAGTTATCAAAAACTGACGAGAAATGGTTTTGTGGTCCATACTAAAAATGTATTTCGACACAAATGATTCTTCATGATGATGTTCATCGTGGTTACCGTGATTTTCGTGATCGTGGTGATTTTGATGACCGTGATTATCCATTGACATAATGCTTATACTTTTTTTATAATTAATTTCTGAACTTTATTTTTGTGCTGTTACTGCGACTTTTTCTTTTTGGTAATACGGCTTTTTTGAAGCAAGCCATTTTTTATAATCTTCTTCTGAGTCAATCACAATAGTCATTTGCATATTGTAGTGGCTGTTTCCACATATTTTATTACACAACAAAATATAATCAAAGTCTACCGGTTTTTCATCACCTGCTTTAAATTCCCCAACACCAATTTGTCGTTTTGATCTTACCGTATTTATCCCTCTCATTTGCTCAATCACTTCTGGCTTTTTACGCATATCAGCTGTAGTAATTGTTGGGGTAAAATGCAACATTGTTGTCATTCCTGGCACACAGTTCATTTGTGCTCTGAAATGAGGGAAAAATGCACTATGAATTACATCACGAGAACGGAATTTAAATTCTACTTCTTTGTTTACTGGTAAATGTATTTCATTTTTTAAAATAATATCATCCTGTCCTTCCGCACTGGTAGAATCCATACCTAAATCGTTAGTGGCATTTATTAATTTATAATTGGATGCACCAAGTTTGTTGTCAGCACCTGCATATCGAGCTGTCCAATCAAATTGTTTAGCATAAATTTCAATTACAGTTGAATTAGGATCGGCTAATTCTGTAATCTTATTCCAAGTTTTGATACCATAAATTACAATAACGGCAAGAACAATAGCTGGTATTACTGTCCATATCATTTCAAGTTTGTTATCGTGAGGAAAATATGTTGCTACCCTATCCTTGCGACCATAATATTTATACGAAAAATAAAATAATAAAATATGAGTAATTGTAAATACAAAAAACAAGATTGCCATATTAAAATTAAACAACCAGTCAAGGTCTTTACCATGGCTCGAAGCTGCTTCAGGTAGCATTCTTGGAACAAACGATTTTAAATTCCAGATTACAAATGCGAATAGAACAAATAAAAATGCTAACATAATTTTAGACATTAATCTATTGTCCTTTTCTGTTACCTCTTCCGGTTTATTTCCTTTTAAACTTGAAGCAAGTTCAAAAACACGAACTAAATAGCCTATCGCTAATGCGGTTAAAATAATGGCAACGTAAACTAAAAACTTTATCATATTATTTTGAATTGTTAATTCGTTATTTTCTCTTACTTTTTTCTAAAATATTTTTATTAATAATGGTGATGAACACTTTCGTCTAAGTACGGGTGTTTAGCAACCATTAATGGTGCTTTTGTTAATGCTCTGTGAATTACAAATAAAAGCAACCCTAAAAACCCAAGCGCTAAGCCTATTTCAATCCATCCTAAATGCCATGCCCCATGAATTGTTCCTGGCATCACCATCATAAAAACATCTAACCAGTGTCCTACAAAAATAATACATCCTACAAATGTTAAAAAGAAATAATTTCGTTTTGCATCACGACTCATTAACAATATCATCGGGAAAATAAAATTCATAAAAAACACAGTCCACATTAAACCCATATAACCATAGTTATGTAAACGGTCTTGAAAGTAAATAATTTCTTCTGGTATGTTTGTGTACCAAATTAGCATAAATTGACAAAACCATAAATAACTCCATAAAAAACTTACAGCGAAAACCCATTTACCTAAGTCATGAATATGGCTGTCATTTACTTGTTCCAAATAACCCTTACGTTTTAAGAATAAAACAAAAAGAATTATTGTTATCATCGCAGATATCCACATTCCAGCAAAGGAATACCAACCATACATTGTACTAAACCAATGGATATCCAATGACATCATCCAATCCCATGAGGATGTTGATGATGTAACTGCGAAAAACACAAGGAACATTGCCCCCTTACCCATGTTTTTATAATGAATTTGAGTTCCGCCCACTAAATCTTGTTCAATTGAACGCTT
>CANCPZ010000029.1 GCA_947380175.1 Bacteroidota bacterium
GTAAAATAAATTAATTTGAAAGATAAATTATAAAGTGCCTCTCTTAGCTTGTTCTCTTTCAATAGACTCGAATAACGCTTTAAAGTTACCAGCACCAAAACCTTTAGCACCCATACGTTGAATAATTTCATAAAATAAAGTCGGACGATCTTCAACAGGTTTTGTAAATATTTGTAATAAATACCCGTCTTCATCGGCATCCACTAAAATTGATAATTCTTGAAGTTTAGAAATGTCTTCTTTCATGATGCTCATGTGTGAGCCTAATCTTTCAGGTATTTCATCGTAATAAGCTTGTGGTGGCGGTGGTAAAAACTCAACACCTCGTGCTTTTAATTGGCTCACTGTTTTAATGATGTCGTCGGTAGCCAAAGCTAAATGTTGCACTCCAGCACCTTCATAAAAATCAATGTATTCTTCAATTTGTGATTTCTTTTTGCCTTCTGCAGGTTCGTTGATAGGAAATTTGATACGACCATTTCCGTTACTCATTACTTTACTCATTAATGCAGAGTATTCTGTTGTGATTTGTTTGTCATCAAAGGTTAAAAAGTTAACAAAACCCATTACGTCTTCGTACCATTTCACAGTTGCATTCATCTGATTCCAACCGACATTACCAACCATGTGGTCAATAAATTTTAATCCTACAGGTGTTGGGTTGTAATCGCTTTTCCATTCAACAAATCCAGGTAAAAAATCTCCTTTGTAATTTTTACGTTCAACAAACATGTGAATTGTTTCACCGTAAGTATAAATACCAGCACGAACCACCTCTCCATGTTCGTCTTTTTCAACAACAGGTTCCATAAACGATTTGGCTCCACGTTTAATTGTTTCTTCGTATGATTTACGAGCATCCTCTACCCATAAAGCAATTACCTTAACTCCATCACCATGTTTTTTTACATGCTCTCCAATAACCGAATCACTTTTTAAAGCAGTGGTTAAAACCAATCTTATTTTATCTTGTTTTAATACATATGAAGTACGATCAGTTATACCGGTTTCTAATCCAGCGTATGCGAACGATTGATAACCGAAAGCAGTTTTGTAATAATGCGCTGCTTGTTTAGCATTACCTACATAAAATTCTACATAATCAGTTCCTAATAATGGTAAGAAGTCTTGCGCTCCTTCAAATATTTTTTCTAAACCGTATTCTACATTTTTTAATTCTTTAGCCATTGTAATATTGATTTATATTTAAGTGATTAATTAACTATCTTATTTTATTCTACCCACGATTTGTAGTATTTGCCATCGTTTATGCTCATTGCATCTTCTGTAACCATTAGCGGTCGGAAGGTGTCTACCATAACAGCTAACTCTTGTGTAACTGTTTGGCCGATGCTGCGTTCCATAGCTCCCGGTGCAGGTCCGTGAGGTATACCTTTTGGGTGCAATGTAATGTGACCTTGTTCAATATTATTGCGGCTCATAAAATCACCATCTACATAATACAGCACTTCATCACTATCAACATTACTATGATTGTATGGTGCAGGTATTGCTTGTGGGTGGTAATCATACAGGCGAGGCACAAACGAACAAACTACAAATGTGGATGTTTCAAATGTTTGATGAACAGGTGGTGGTTGGTGCACACGCCCTGTTATTGGTTCAAAATTATGAATACTAAATCCATAAGGGAAATTATAGCCATCCCATCCAATAACATCAAAAGGGTGAGTAGCATATATAATTTCGTGAATCATTCCTTCTTTTTTTACTTTAATCAAAAAATCACCCTTCTCATCAAATGTTTCTAATTCAGAAGGTAATTTAAAGTCACGTTCACAGAAAGGCGAATGTTCTAATAGTTGCCCAGATGAACTTTTATACCTTTTGGGTGTATAATATGGAGCAAATGATTCAACATATAATAATCGATTATCGGTTGTTTCAAAATCAATTTGATAAATCATTCCGCGAGGTATGATTAAATAGTCTCCATATTCAAAAGGGATGTTCCCTAGAAAAGTTCTAAGTTTTCCTTTCCCCTTGTGTATAAAAATCATTTCATCTGCATCAGCATTTTTATAAAAATAGCTTCTTAGTGATTGGCGAGGTGCAGCTAAACCAATCGTACAGTCGCCATTTACAAGCATTGGTTTTCTGCTGTCTAAAAAATCATCAGCCGACTTTACATCAAAGCCTTTTAAAAGTAATGATTTAATATTTTTCCCAATTGCAATTTTTGGCTCAACGCTATACGATTTAAGTATTTCCTTTACTTGTGTTGGACGATGTAAGTGATACATTAATGACGAATGGCTGTTAAATCCTTCGGTTCCAAATAGCTGTTCGTAATAATAACCACCATCCGCTTTTTTGAAAGTGGTATGTCTTTTTTGAGGGAATTCCCCAAGTTTATGGTATATCGGCATTTGTATGAAATTATAAATGATAAATTATAAATGATGAATTAAATCCCATTATCTCTAATTTTATTAGAAATTAGGCTGTCATAGATAGCTCTACTCAGGATTACGCTTTGTAACTCGTTTAATATTTACGATGCATGCTTTGCTTGTATAATTCATCGAAACAAATCTATGAATAATTATATATAAATCTAAATTTTAACAATATGATTTATCTCAGACTGAAATACTATATCCTTTTTTGACTTTTATTACAAAGGTTTTCCAACTTCTACATTTTCAGATATATTAAATTTCGGTAATATTGTAAAATGATTTTAACGGATACTCACACCCATTTATATTCAACTGAGTTTGATGAAGATAGAGTAGACTTGGTTGAAAATGCTTTATCTAAAGGTGTTTCTCGTTTTTTTTTACCGAATATTGATAGTAAAAGTATTTCATTTTTACTTCAGTTAGAAAGACAATTTCCGAAAAACTGTTTTTCTATGATGGGCTTGCACCCTTGTTCTGTAAACGCTACTTATCAGCAGGAATTATTGCTAGTTGAGCACTGGTTAGGCAAACGTAAATTTGTTGCTATTGGCGAAATAGGTATTGATTTATATTGGGATAAAACCTTTTTGAAGCAACAGCAAGATGCTTTTAGAAGACAAATTGAACTTGCCAAAAAATACCAATTACCTTATGTAATCCATGCACGTAATTCGTTTGATGAGGTGATGGAAATAGTTGATGAATTTAAAAGCGATCACATAAAAGCAATATTTCATTGTTTTAGCGGTACTATTGAGCAAGCTGAAAGGGTTATTTCTTCAGGCGATTTTAAATTGGGGATTGGAGGTACGGTAACATTTAAAAATTCGGGAGTAGATAAAATTGTTGAAGCGATTAATTTAAAACATTTGGTATTAGAAACAGACGCACCATTTCTTGCTCCTGCTCCTTTTCGAGGTAAACGAAATAACCCTGATTATTTGGTTTTAATAGCTCAAAAAATTGCAGCAATTAAAAATATAAGTATTGAGGAAGTTGCTAAAATAACAACACAAAATTCGTTCGATGTTTTTGGTTGTTAAGCTGAAAATAATCTTTTAAAAATGTAAAATAAAATGAAAAGTAAAGTTTTATTAATTTATACAGGTGGAACCATAGGAATGATGCAGGATCCCCAAACAGGGCAATTAAAACCTTTCGACTTTAAGCATTTAACCCAACAGATTCCTGAACTAAATAAATTTGATGTTGAGCTCTCTGCTGTTTCATTTGAAAAGCCAATTGATTCGAGTGATATGCAACCAATCATTTGGGTTGAGATTGTTGAGATTATTAAAAAAAATTATTCGAAAGTAGATGGTTTTGTAATTTTGCATGGAAGCGATACTATGTCATATACAGCATCAGCATTGAGCTTTATGTTAGAAAATTTGAATAAGCCTGTAATACTAACAGGTTCGCAATTGCCTATTGGTACTATACGAACAGATGGCAAAGAAAATTTAATTACAGCAATTGAAATTGCTGCTGCAAAAGAAAAAGGCAAACCAATTGTTTCGGAGGTATGTATTTATTTTGAATATCAGTTATATCGTGGAAATAGAACACATAAATTTAATGCAGAACATTTTCAAGCTTTTCAGTCGCCAAATTACCCAGTTCTTGTGGAAGCAGGTGTTCATCTTAAATATAATTTAAGTGCATTAAAAAAAACGGACACTAAAAATTTAATTGTTCACACATCTCTTAATCCAAACATCGTTATTTTAAAATTATTCCCAGGAATTACCCAAAATGTAGTAGATTCTATTTTGAATTTGGCAAATATTAATGCCGTAATTTTGGAAACATTTGGATCAGGAAATGCAAGTACTAAAAAAGCATTTGTCGATTCTATCAAAAAAGCAGTCGATCGCGGAATTGTAATTTTAAATGTAACACAATGTAATGCCGGTGCTGTTGAGCAAGGTAAATATGAAACCAGTGCGATGCTTGAAAAGATAGGAGTTATTGGTGGTGGTGATATGACTACAGAAGCTGCAGTTGCTAAATTAATGTATGTTTTAGGTACAACAAATGAAAAAAAGAAAATAGTAAAATTGCTTAAAAGCGATTTACGTGGGGAGGTTAGTTTGTAAAAATACACTTAATAAAAAAGAGTGTCTATAAAACTGTTCTAAATCCTTTTTTACGTTACTTAATTCGATTATTTCCCCCTTATTATAACTTTATACAAAAGAATTGAAACTTTTTATTTAACAAAATAAAATTCAATTAATACAAACATTAGGAAAAGTTTTTCTGTTATTTTATAGTAGTGTTTGTCGAAATATATAATCCTTTGTATTAAAAACAGATTACTTTTACGCCTGCCTTTAATTTGCATCACAATGAATAAAAAAATATTAAATTGGTTTATACTTATATTGCTTGCTCTAATTTGGGGCAGTTCCTTTATTTTAATGAAACGCGGGATGGAAGTTTACTCAAGTGATGAAGTTGCTGCTTTGAGGATTTTTATAGCATTTCTATTTTTGTCACCTTTAATTTTAAGACACGTAAAGCTCCATTTTTTAAAGCATTGGAAAGCTTTTATAGGGATGGGAGTACTAGGCAACTTAATACCTGCTTTTTTGTTTACTAAAGCCGAAACGGGCATTAGTAGTTCTCTTGCAGGTATGCTCAATTCATTAACACCTTTGTTTACTCTGCTTTTGGGTGTAATGTTGTTTAAATCAAAAACACGTTGGGTAAATGCCTTGGGAATTGCAATTGGATTTTTTGGTGCTATTGGTTTGCTATTGGTTGGTAAAAGCGAGAATATGGATAACAATCTTTTGTTCGGATTTTATGTTTTATTGGCCACCATTTGCTATGCTTTGAGTGTAAATATAATTAAAAAACACTTAGGTGAGGTAAATTCAATAACCAGCACAGTTTGGGCAATGATGTTTATTGGTCCCATAGCAGGTGTCTATTTATTTACATTTACAGATTTCACCTTTAGGCTAGCAACAAATCCAAATGCTCTTAATAGTCTTGGTTATGTATGTATTTTAGCAATATTTGGAACAGCAATTTCTGTAATTATTTTTAATGTGTTGATAAAGAACACAAATGCACTTTTTGCCTCTTCTGTAACATACTTAATTCCAATAGTAGCAATGACTTGGGGTATTTTTGATAATGAAGAAGTAATGCCAATGCATTTTGCATGGATTGGTTTAATATTATTGGGCGTATACTTGGTAAACAAGAAAAAAAGCATTGAATCTTTGCCAGAATAAAATAATTTCTTAATTTCGTCCCCCCAAGTTAAATAATGCTTGGTTATTAATTAATAATTAAAACCCTAAAACATGTATGCAATCGTAGAAATAGCCGGGCAACAATTTAAGGTTGAACGAGGCGCAAAAGTCTATGTTCACCGCCTAGAAGCTAGCGAAGGGTCCAAAGTAGAGTTTGACAAAGTAATGTTAATCGCTAACGATGGAAAAGTTCAAGTAGGAACTCCTTCAGTAGATGGTGCAAAAGTAGCTGCAACAGTACTTGCCCATTTAAAAGGTGACAAAGTCATCGTATTTAAAAAGAAACGCAGAAAAGGTTACCAAAAATCAAATGGTCACCGTCAGCAATTAACTCAAATACTTGTTCAAGGTATTTTAGCTAAAGGCGAAACGTTGAAAGATGAAGTAACTGTTGAGAAAAAAGCACCAAAAGCTAAAGCTGTTGAAACAGTTGAGGCTCCAGCTAAAAAAACTCCAGCTAAAAAAACAGCAGTTAAAGATGCTGCAGAAAAAAAGGCACCTGTAAAAAAAGCGCCTGCAAAAAAAGCAGCGGCAAAAAAAGCAGAATAATTTATTAAAATTAATTTACGTAAATTAATTTTACATTTTTAACTTTTTAATATTTAAACAAAATGGCACATAAAAAAGGAGCCGGTAGTACCAATAACGGTCGCGAATCGCATAGTAAACGTTTAGGCGTTAAAATATACGGTGGTCAATTGGCTATTTCAGGAAACATTGTAGTACGTCAAAGAGGCACAAAGCACAGACCAGGTGCAAATATGGGTATTGGTAAAGACCATACGTTATTTGCTTTGGTTGATGGTACAGTAGAATTTAAGAAGAAACGCGATAACAAATCGTATGTTTCCATTGTTCCATTCCCTGCAGAAGCATAAGATTATTCAATAATTTTGATAAAAATCTCCTCAAGCTTCAACAGAAGTTTAGGAGATTTTTATTTTTTTTATTCTTCCAATTCTAGACATTACTTTGATATTAAATACTTGAAACTTTTATGTTACAACTAAATTACATTCGCGAAAATAAAGACGAAGTTATTGCTCGCTTAGCAATTAAAAATTTTGACGCAAAAAATATTCTTGAGCAAGTGCTCGAATTGGATAATGATCGTAGAAAAACCCAAAACGAATTAGATTCATTGCTTAATGAAGCAAATCTTATTGCAAAACAAGTTGGTGATTTTTTTAAACAAGGTAAAAAAGCTGAAGCTGATGATTTGAAAAATAAGAGTGCAGCCATTAAAGAAATTTCATCAAAGCTTTCCGAACAATTAAAATCGATAGAAGAAGAACAAAAAAAAATATTAGTTACTGTACCAAATACCCCTAATTCAACTGTTCCAAAAGGTAAGACTCCTGCCGAAAATGAAAATATTTTTCAGGAAGGTGAAATACCTAAATTGTATTCAGGAGCAAAACCGCACTGGGATTTAACTACACAATATGATTTAATAGATTTTGAATTAGGAAATAAATTAACGGGTGCTGGTTTTCCTGTGTATAAGGGAAAAGGTGCACGTTTGCAGCGTGCATTAATTAATTTCTTTTTAGACAAAGCAACTGCTGCCGGATATTTAGAAATTCAACCACCAATTTTAGTAAATGAAGCATCTGGTTATGCTACAGGTCAATTGCCTGATAAAGAAGGTCAAATGTATCATGCAACAATTGATAATTTGTATTTAATTCCTACAGCTGAAGTTCCTATAACAAATATTTATCGCGATGTAATTTTAAAAGCAGATCAGTTGCCAATAAAAAATTGTGGCTACACTCCTTGTTTTAGAAGAGAAGCTGGTAGTTATGGAAAAGATGTTCGTGGATTAAATCGCTTACATCAATTTGATAAAGTAGAAATTGTGCAAATTGAACATCCTGATAAATCGTATGAAACATTAGAAAATATGCGTGAGTATGTTGCTAGTTTGTTACGCGATTTGGAGTTGCCATTTAGAGTTCTTAAACTTTGTGGAGGTGATATGAGTTTTGCTTCTGCACTAACGTATGATTTTGAAACATTTTCTGCAGCACAAGAAAAATGGTTAGAAGTTAGTTCTGTTTCAAATTTTGAAACATTTCAAAGTAACCGATTGAAATTACGTTTTAAAGATGGCGATGCTAAACCTCAATTAGCTCATACTTTAAATGGAAGTGCTTTAGCGTTACCCCGAATTGTTGCGTCTTTATTGGAGAATAATCAAACTGAAAATGGAATAAAAATTCCAAAGGCCCTTTTGCCTTATACAGGTTTCGAAATTATTAATTAAATTTTTGTAAAAAAGTAATGTTGCATAAAGCTTTTTTTTCGATTTTATTAATAGGATTACTTTTTTCAGCATGTATGAATACTGATAAGTATAATGAAAAAGTTAAACAATTAGATAGTTTGTCATTATTAATTGATAGTGCCGAAATTAAATTTTCGTCAATCGATACCAGTAAGATAAAAAACTATTCAATTGAAATTAGTCAAAATCTACGCCTATTCGAAAAGTCCAATACAAATACAATTACAAATGAAACAACTATTTTGTTAGCTGAATATGGAAGATGTTTAAAATGTTTTGAAGAAATAAATTCGGAGTATTCAAAATTTAAAAACGAACTTACAGAATCAAAAGAGCAGCTAGAGAATTTAATTCACGATTTGAAAATGGATAAGGTAGAAGAAACAAAAGCTGCCGGATTTATTCAGGAAGAATTAATCGCTTCAAGTAATTCATATCAACTAATAATGGCAGTTGAAAATTTCTATAAAGTAAATCTTACTAAATTCGAAGCATTAAACCCTAAAATCTTAGTACTAATAAAAAAATCGATTTTAAAATAAAAATTTAAGAGATACCTATAAACTTAAATCTTGGCATTTCCTTTTTATCAACGATAATGTTTTCTTCAAACATTTTTAATGGACGCACCCAAAGATTTTCCTCTTCGGATTGATACAATGCTTTGTAAACTACTAATTTTTCAAGAGTTTCGCTATGGTAGGCAACACCTATAACTTCATACTGATTGCCTTTGTAGTGCTCATATTTTCCGAGTTTCAGTTTCATTGCTATTTTAGTAAATTTAATAATGTAAATTAATCACTCGCGTAAATTTAAATAGTATTGAATTATGTTAAGCTAAAAACGGATTGTTCACTCGTTCAAATCCAATGGAAGTAGCTATTCCGTGACCACTATATACTTTGAACGCATCGCCCATTGGTAATAATTTATTTTTTATACTCTTTATAAGTGTTTCATGATTTCCTCCAGGTAAGTCCGAACGACCTATGCTTCCGTGAAATAAAACATCACCAGCAATCATGAATTTTTCTTCTTGATTGTAAAATGTTATGCTACCTGGTGAATGCCCTGGTGTAAATACAATCTCTAATTTAGAGTTCCCGAATTTTATAATATCACCCTCGTCTATATAATGCGATGGTTTAGGAGAAGCTTCAGCATTAAGGTTATACATTTTTGCCATTGTTAAATAGGAATCAAGCACTACTTGATCATTTTTGTTAATTTCAAGTTCTAATTTATATTTTTCAGCAATAAACCCATTGCCAAATACATGGTCTAAATGACAATGAGTGTTTAATAATTTTACAGGTTTTAAATTATTGCTAACGATAAAATCACTTAAAATAGAACGCTCTCGATTATCGTAACATCCTGGGTCAATAATAACACACTCTTTGGTTTCATCATAAAGTATATACGTATTTTCTTGAAAAGGACCAAAAACAAATGATTGAATAGATATCATAAAAATAAAATTGAATAAAAGCAATGCAAATTTAACAATAATATGAGTTTTATTAGCTTGTAATTAGCATCATAATTTAGTACTTTTATCATTCAAATTAATTTATTAGGTGCGTATAGTTTTTTCTTTTCTAAATAAAAAAATTGCAATCATTATTATTTTTGCATTGTGTTTCGTTGGCATAAGCAATGTTATAAATGCTCAGTTTTATAGTGGTTCACAAACAGATTTTGGTAAAAACAGGGTTAAGTACGAGGATTTTTTTTGGACTTATTATGTTTACGATCGTTACGATGTTTATTTTTATGAAGAGGGTAAAGAATTAGCTGACTATGTTTCCAAATCGGCAAATAAACAAATCGAAGAAGTCGAAAAGCTATTCGATTTTTCCTTTGAAGGGCGTATACAATTTATTGTTTACAACAAACAATCCGATTATATACAAAGTAATATAGGGCTCTCAACAGAAGACCAGTATAATACTGGTGGAGTAACACGAATTGCAGGATCAAAAATCATTTTATATAACGAGGGGGATCATACAAAACTTGATGTTCAGATACGTGCAGGTGTTGCTCAAGTATTGATTGATCAAATGATGTATGGTGGTAACATGCGTGAAATGATTAAAAACAATACCCTTTTAAATTTACCTAACTGGTACTTAAAAGGGTTGATTTCCTATGTTGCAACCGATTGGAATTCGGATATTGATAATCGTGTAAAAGATGGTGTAATTAGCGAACGATATAAAAATATAAATCGTTTAGAAGGAGATGATGCTACATTCGCTGGTCATGCTTTATGGAAACATATTGCGAATAATTATGGCGAAGCTGTTATTTCAAACATATTATACATGACTAAGGTGAGTAGAAGTATTGATAATTCTACGTTGTTTGTTTTGGGTATTTCAGTTAAAAATCTTTGGCAGGATTGCCTTATGTCTTATGAAACCAAATATGCTGAAAAGGGAAACAACAATATAACGACACCTACTCACACACCAATCTTAAAAAAAATTAAAGCAACTAGAGTGTACAGTCAGATGAAGGTTAGTCCTGATGGGAAATTTATTGTGTATACAACAAATGAATTAGGCCAATATAAAATTTGGTTATACGATGTTGAAAAAAGTAAATCAAAATGTATTTTAAAATCCGGACATAAAATAGATAGAATCAATGACTACTCGTATCCTTTGGTAGCATGGCATCCAAGTGGCAAGCTATTTTCTTACATTGTTGAGCGTGAAGGGCTTTTAGTAATGACAACATATGAGTTGGAAACACAACAAAAAAATGCGCGAAACATTTTTGATTTCGAAAAAATATTAGATTACTCTTATAACAATGATGGTCGGAAATTTGTAATGTCGGCAAACCGAAAAGGACAAACTGATATTTATTTATTTACAGCTTCATCAAATGCATACGACCAAATTACAAAAGATATTTATGATGATTTAACGCCTCGTTTTGTTCATGGCTCAAAAGAAATTATTTTCAGTTCTAATCGACCAATAGATACAATTAGGTTTGATCCTAAAAACAAATATGCTGATGCTATGGCTCACAAAGATTTGTTTTTGTATAACAATATCACCAAATCAAATCTTTTAAAACGTGTTACCAATACACCTTCTATTGATGAAACATTTCCTGCCGATTACGATAGTACACACATTTCTTATTTAAGTGATTTGAATGGTATCCGAAATCGTTACGTTGCCCGTTTTGATAGTATTATTGATTATGTTGATACTGTTTCCCATTATCGCACTGTTATAACATCATTGCCAATTACGAATTATTCGCGAAGTATTTTAGAACATGATGTAAATGTGAAAGCAAATAAATTAACCGAAATTATTTTTGAAAACGGAAAATATAAAATGTTTATATCGCCAATAGTAAAGCCCGAAGCTATTTTACCCATTGATTTAAAAAATACTTCATACCGCGATTATAAAAGTAAAATCGAGAAAAAAGAACAAGCAGAACTTGATGAAAAAAACAAAAATTTATATAAAAATCCTGCTATTGAAAATGTAAAGGTTTTAATACCAGAGCCTAAAAAAGCAGATTCAAGTGAGGTTGATATTAACAATTACACATTTGAAAATGAATATAAAAAAACCGAATCCAATAAAGAATCGGCACCCCCTTCTTTAGCAACAAGTGATTCAAGTATTTCAAAAAATCAACTTGGCGAAGCGTTTGTTTTAGTGAAGCAACGTAATTATAATACCAATTATTCGGTCGATTATGTTGTATCGCAATTGGATAACTCGTTTTTAAATTCGTCCTACCAAAAATTTACAGGAGGTGGTAGTCCTATTTATTTGAATCCAGGGCTAAATGCTTTTTTTAAAGTTGGTTTGAGCGATTTGTTCGAAGATTATCGTATTGTTGGAGGAGTAAGGTTTTCGGGCGATTTGAATAATAATGAATTTTTTTTGAGTTACGAAAATCGAATGAACAACCTTGATAAACAATTAGTGCTTCATCGTCAAGGATTTTTAAATGTGAATAGTTCAAACTCATTAATTAAAGTGCACACACATGAAATAAAATATGTTTTAAAATATCCTTTTAGCGAAGTTACAAGTTTGCGTGGCACATTCGGTTTCCGTAATGATAGAACAATTTTCACAGCGACTGACAAATCGAATCTTGCAAAGCCAAATACTTATGAAAACTGGGGGTCAGTTAAATTAGAATATGTATTTGATAATACAATTAAAAGGGGGTTGAATTTATATAATGGTTGCCGCGCTAAATTGTTCGGTGAGTATTATCGACAAGTTGATAAACAAAAAACAGATTTTTTTGTATTAGGATTGGATGCTCGTTATTATAAAAAAATTCATCACGATTTAATATGGGCAAATCGTTTAGCAGCTAGTACTTCATTTGGTAATCAAAAACTTATTTATTACATGGGTGGAGTTGATAATTGGTTTACTCCAAAATTTGATAATACAACCAATATTTCTACCAATCAAAATTATGCTTACCAAACACTTGCAACAAGTATGCGTGGATTTTATCAAAATGTTAGAAACGGAAATAGTTTTGCTGTGTTGAATAGTGAGTTGCGATTCCCAATTTTTAAATATTTATATCAACGTCCGATACGTTCCGATTTTATTGAGAATTTTCAGATTATTGCTTTTGGCGATTTAGGTACATCATGGACAGGATTAGATCCATATTCTGATAAAAACTCTTTAAATACTACAATTATCCCTACTCCGGGAAGTATTTCTAGCATGCAATCGCCATTGCAAATTACCTTAAATACACAGCATAATCCAATAGTTGGTGGATATGGTTGGGGAGTGCGAAGCCGTATATTTGGTTATTTTATTCGTATCGATAGGGCTTGGGGAGTTCAGGATGGAATTGTTTTAACCCCAATCTGGTATTTATCATTAAGTCTTGATTTTTAAAAAAATATTCATGAAAAAAAGAAATTTTAATATGACTACAATTCTTATTTTGTTATGTATTGGTTTGTTCGCAGGTATTTTAAGTGGTATGATTGGTGTTGGAGGAGGAATAATTATTGTGCCCGCATTAATTTATTTT
Source organism: Bacteroidota bacterium (assembly GCA_947380175.1). GTDB lineage: Bacteria > Bacteroidota > Bacteroidia > 2-12-FULL-35-15 > 2-12-FULL-35-15 > 2-12-FULL-35-15. The sequence goes on from CANCPZ010000029.1 coordinate 13,053, forward strand.
ATGAGTATGAGTCAACTCGAAGCACAGGGTACATCTTTGTCTGTATTGCTTTTGCCTGTTGGTGTTTTAGCTGTTTATAATTATTATAAAGCAGGTTATGTTGATATTCAATCAACCTTGATTATTGCTTGTACATTTTTAGTTGGTGGATTTATAGGTTCAAAAATTAGCATAGGTTTGGGTCAAGATACGGTTAAAAAAATATTTGGATTTGTTTTGATAGCAGTTGCATTTAAAATGATTTTAGGTAAATAAAAATGGAAAATGTTCAGTTAAAAATAAAAACTCTTTCCAAGCAATATTTATCAGAAATTATTGCAATTCGCAGACATCTTCATGCGCATCCCGAATTGTCATTCGAAGAATTTCAAACATCTAATTATATTGTTTCAAAACTAAAAGAATATCATATTTCGTTTAATCAAGGTATTGTAAAAACAGGTATTACAGCGCTTGTTGTAGGAACAAAAACAACGGACTCTTCTAATAAAAGATGTATTGCGTTGCGTGCAGATATGGATGCATTGCCAATTACTGAAGAAAACCACGTTGTGTATAAATCTCAAAGCACAGGTGTTATGCACGCTTGTGGACACGATGTTCATACTGCATCATTATTGGGTGTTGCAAAAATTTTAAACGAGTTAAAACACGAATTCGAAGGTACGGTGAAATTTATATTTCAACCAGGAGAAGAAAAATTACCAGGTGGAGCATCCTTAATGATAACAGAAGGTGTGCTTGAAAACCCAAGGCCACAAAGCATTTTTGCACAACATGTTTTTCCAAGTATGGAAGTTGGTAAAGTGGGATTTCGTCCAGGAATGTATATGGCCAGCACGGATGAAATTTATGTTACCATTAAAGGGAAAGGCGGACACGCTGCTATGCCTAGTGATTATAATAATCCATTGCTTATTTCTGCTGCAATTTTGCTTGAGTTAAATAAAATATTTATGCAAACAAAACAAATTGCCCCAACAGTATTGGCTTTTGGTAGAATTGCTGGTAATGGTGCAACCAATGTGATTCCGGATGAAGTGAAAGTGGAGGGAACATTTAGAACAATGGACGAAGTGTGGAGAGCTGAGGCGCATCATAAAATGAAATACATTGCAGAAAATATTGCAAAAGAAATGGGTGGTACTTGTGATTTTAGAATTGAACACGGCTACCCATTTTTAGTGAATGACGAAGCAAAAACTTTAAAAGCTCGCATTGCTGCTGAAGAATATTTAGGAAAAGAAAACGTGGAAGATTTGCCAATGCGCATGACCGCCGAAGACTTTGCATTTTTCTCACAACAAATACCTGCTTGTTTTTATCGTTTAGGAACTGGCAATAAATTAAAGGGTATTACCAGTGGAGTGCATACTTCTACTTTTGATATTGATGAACAAGCTCTAGAAATTGCTGTTGGACTTATGGCTTGGATTGCGTTAAATGATTTACAATAAATAGTTATTCATTGTGGATTCTTAAAAATAAAAAACGGCAATCAAAAATGGTTGCCGTTTTTTTATTAAAAAAAATAATCAATTATTGCAATAACCCTCTTGAAATAACAATACGTTGAACTTCAGATGTGCCTTCATAAATTTGAGTAATTTTTGCGTCGCGCATCAAACGCTCAACATGATACTCCTTAACAAATCCGTATCCACCATGTATTTGAACGGCTTCAACAGTAGTTTTCATTGCAACTTCTGAAGCAAAAACTTTTGCCATTGCTCCTGCCGAAACATAGTCTAAATGCTGGTCTTTTAACCAAGCTGCTTTTAAACAAAGTAATCGTGCCGCTTCAATTTCAGTAGCCATATCAGCTAATTTAAAAGCAATGGCTTGATGTTGATTAATTGTTTTTCCAAATGCTTTACGTTCTTTCGAATATGCCAATGCTAATTCAAAAGCCCCTGATGCTATTCCTAATGCCTGTGCTGCAATTCCTATTCGCCCACCAGATAAGGTTTGCATAGCAAATTTAAAACCAAAACCATCTTCTCCTATGCGATTTTCTTTTGGCACTTTCACATCAGTAAACATTAATGAATGTGTATCTGAGCCACGTATACCTAATTTATTTTCTTTAGGTCCTACAACAAAACCTGGAGTATCTTTTTCAATTATTAATGCATTTATTCCTTTATGACCTTTTTCAGGATAGGTTTGTGTAATAACTAGATATACCGAAGCAGTGCTGCCATTTGTAATCCAGTTTTTTGTACCATTTACTAAATAGTGATCACCCATATCAATAGCAGTAGTTCGTTGTGATGTAGCATCTGAACCAGCTTCTGGCTCAGATAAACAGAATGCTCCAATAATTTCGCCTGTTGCTAAACGAGTTAAATATTTTTGCTTTTGTTCTTCTGTTCCGAAAGTTTCTAATCCCCAACATACAAGCGAATTGTTTACAGACATAACAACAGAGCAGGAGGCATCTACTTTCGAAATTTCCTCCATTGCTAAAACGTATGAAATTGAATCCATTCCGCCACCTCCGTATTTTGGGTCAACCATCATCCCTAAAAATCCAAGTTCACCCATTTGTTTTATTTCCTCAGCGGGAAATTTTTGGTGCTCATCACGTTCAATAACTCCTGGCTTTAAAACATCGTTTGCAAAATCACGAGCCGCTTTTTGTATCATTAAATGTTCTTCTGTCAAATCAAATAACATATCTAAAAATTTTATATTAAAAATTAAATTAATTTTGAGTAGTGACAAATATAATTTTAAAAATCAAATATTACAACCATTTATGACAAATGATTATTCGCAAAAGTACAATGTACTAGGATTAATGTCTGGAACTTCCTTAGATGGCTTAGACATTGCTTTTTGTCGATTTTTTTTTGAAAATGATTCATGGTCATATGAAATTGTGGAAGCAGAAACCATTGTTTATTCAGCTGCTTGGAAACAAAAATTGCTGAATCTTGAAAAAACGGATGCTTTAACTTTTCAACAAACCCATGTGGAGTATGGTGATTATGTAGGTGATTTAATTGTTGATTTTAGTAATAAATACAAGATAAATGCTAGTTTGGTTTCATCACATGGTCACACTATTATTCATCAACCCCAAAAAAAACTAACAGTTCAAATCGGTTCTGGTAGTGCAATTGCAGCAAAATGCAACCTGCCTGTTGTATGTGATTTTAGAACAATGGATGTTGCTCTAGGTGGACAAGGTGCGCCATTAGTGCCTATTGGAGATAAGTTATTGTTTGCCGAATATGATTATTGTTTGAATTTAGGAGGCTTTGCTAATGTATCTTATGATTATAAAAACGATAGAATAGCCTATGATATTTGTCCTGTAAATATTGTTATGAATGTTCTATGCAATAATGTTGGTTTGGAATATGATAATGGAGGTAATATTGCAAAAACAGGAATTATTAATAACGATTTGCTGACAGAATTAAATTCAATCTGCTTTTATCATATACCGTTAGATACCCCTAAATCATTAGGTAAAGAGTGGGTTGTTGAATTTATTTTTCCGATATTAGAAAGGTATAAAATTTCTACTCCAGATTTGCTAGCAACTTTTTGTGAACATATTGCTATTCAGATTTCACAAGTATTATTTTTTAAACCCTATGGTAAAATGCTAGTTACAGGAGGAGGTACTTATAATGCTTTTTTAATAGAGCGTATAAAAATACACAGTCAGCACAACTTAATTGTACCCGATAAAAAAAGTATAGAATTTAAAGAAGCATTAATTTTCGCTTTTTTAGGAGTTTTGCGAATACGTAATGAAATTAATTGTTTAAAAAGTGTAACAGGAGCTAGCAAAGATAGTTCGGGAGGCGCGGTATATTTTAATTAAAAATATACCCATTAAAAAACAGAAGCAGCTAAATCAATTGGTTTAGCTGCTTCTTTATGAACAAATTAATTGTTAATAGTCATCGTTGTAATATCCATCATCATCGTCATCGTCATCATCATTTAATCCGCTGTCAAGTTTAATATCATCATCAATATTAAAATCATCATCATCTTCGTCCTCGTTTAACTTGTTTTTCCAGTTTTTGTTATCTTTTTCTTTTACTGGTTTAAGTTTAGGCGTTTTTTTTGTTTCCCCTAAATCCTTTGATTTTAGGTCAGTTTTCTTACCTGGATTGTTTTTTGAATTGTTTGGCTTTTTCATTTTAAATGAAATTTTTTTTCAAAAATATTTTTATTTTTTTTATTGATAATTAATCAGACACACAAATTTCCGAAAAAAATTTCCAAAGAAAAAAAATTTCTGACTAAATTTACACAAATATCATTTTTATTTTAATCAATTAAAATCGTGCGAATGAAAGATTTGTTAAAGAAATACGAGAATAAACAACCTGAAATAGTATTTGAATGGAAAGATTCTGAAACCGAAGCAGAGGGGTGGGTTGTCATAAACTCTTTAAGGGGAGGGGCAGCAGGAGGAGGAACGCGTATGCGTAAAGGACTTGATAAACGTGAGGTTGAATCGCTTGCAAAAACAATGGAAGTTAAATTTACAGTATCCGGACCAGCTATAGGTGGAGCAAAATCAGGAATTAATTTTGATCCAAATGATCCTAGAAAAAACGAAGTTTTAAAAAGATGGTTTAAGGCAGTAACGCCAATTTTAAAAAGTTATTATGGTACCGGTGGCGATTTGAATGTTGACGAGGTACATGATGTAATACCAATTACCAAGGAATACGGATTGTTGCATCCTCAAGAAGGTGTTGTTAACGGACATTTACAATTGAGTAACGAAGAAAAAATTACGCGTATTGTTTCATTGCAAATAGGCGTTTCTAAAATAATTGAAGATGTTAACTACACTCCTGATATTTCTAGAAAATATTTGATTGCTGATATGATTACTGGTTATGGTGTTTCAGAATCAATTAAACATTATTATGCTATTTACGGAGGAGCAGTTAAAGATAAAAAAATAATTATTCAGGGTTGGGGAAATGTAGCGGCTGCAGCCGGATATTATTTAGCAAAGGATGGCGCTAAAATAGTTGGTATTATTGATAGAGTAGGAGGTTTAATTAATGAAAATGGTTTTACATTTGATGAGGTGCGTACCTTGTTTTTAAATAGAAAAAATAACACCATTACTTCTGAAAATTTAATCCCGTTCGAAGAAATCAATCAAAAAATATGGAATGTAAAAGCGGATGTTTTTATTCCGGCAGCAGCTTCAAGACTTGTTACTCATGAGCAGGTTCAATCTATGATTAATGCTGGATTAAATGTAATTGCTTGTGGAGCAAATGTACCATTTGCCGATAAAGAAATTTTCTTTGGGCCAATTGGAGAATTTGCCGATTCAAAAATTTCTGTTATTCCTGATTTTATTTCGAATTGTGGGATGGCTCGCACCTTTGCTTATTTGATGAGTAAGGATGCCGTTATATCAGACGAGGCAATTTTTAGTGATGCGTCTTCAGTAATAAAAAAGGCCCTAGAAGAAACATATTCAAAAAGTAATTCTAAAACTAATATTGCTCTTACTTCCTTTGAAATAGCTTTAAATAAATTAATTTAATATGTCCAACGATTTTTTGTATCGTACTTTTTTAGGCAACACGATTTATAGTTATTTATGGTTTGCTGGTATAATTGTACTTGGATTAATATTTAGTAGATTGCTTTCAAAATTGTTAACGTTTTTTGTTTTCAATTTTGTAAAGCAATATTCTATTGGTGTAGGTTATGATAAATTGCTTGTGTTATTAAAAAAACCTACGACGATTTTTATCTTATTAATTACTTTTTATTTTGCATTCAATCAATTAGTGTTTCCAGCGGAATGGAATTTTGTTTCGATAGAAAAATTTGGATTAAGAATGTTTACATACAGACTTTTTCTCATTGCAATTATTGTTTCTGTTTCATGGATATTTTTACGCCTGATTGATTTTTTTGGATTGGTACTCATGCACAAAGCATCTTTAACTGAATCAAAAACAGACGATCAATTAGTACCATTTTTTGTTGAATCCTTAAAAGTTGTTTTCGTCATTTTTTCTGTTTTTTTTATTTTTGGTGCAGTTTTTAAATTAAATATTGCCTCGCTTATTGCCGGTTTAGGAATTGGAGGATTAGCAATTGCATTGGCAGCAAAAGAATCATTAGAAAATTTGTTGGGCTCTTTTACCATATTTTTGGATAAGCCTTTTGTAATTGGCGACTACATAAAAGTGGGGACTGTTGAAGGGCATGTCGAAAAAATTGGTTTTCGTAGTACAAGGATTCGTACTATGGAAAAAAGTTTTTTAACTGTTCCAAATAAAAAATTAGTAGAAGGCGAACTTGATAATTTATCTTTGCGTATACAGCGACTTGCAAAATTCAACATTGGCTTAACGTATGAAACGAAAGCTGAGCAATTCAAAAAAATAATAAATGAAATTCAAACATATATTGATAACCATTCACGGGTATTAAAAAATGAGACTCGCGTGCGACTGCATGATTTTGATCAGAGTGCTGCAAGTATCATGATTACTTATTTTGTAGATACCATGGAATATGATGTTTATTTAAATGTGCGAGAAGAAATAAATTATAAAATAATGGAAATTGTTGAAAAAAATGGTAGCAGTTTTGCCTACCCAACAACTACTGTTTTAATGAAAAAATAATTTCAAATCATTTTGATAAAAAGGATTAAACTCATTTCGAAAGCATAAAGATTTCAGTGTAGTTAACTTCAATTAAATATTTTTTTACCTCCCCAAGTTAGTAGTAAAATTTTGTCTTAAATAAACAATGGAGTGTTTATAAGTTGATAGAAATAAAAAGTTATCAATCTTGTCAACTATTAATTTAGCAATCTAGAGAGATTTTGTTAACATCAAATAAAATATAATCATCATCGTTATATAC
>CANCPZ010000030.1 GCA_947380175.1 Bacteroidota bacterium
ATTTAAGATATAAAATTTATAAACTAATTTAACTTATAATCAATAAAATAACGCGACTATGAAAACTATAAAATTGTTTTTACTTGCAACATCAGTATGTTTAAGTCCTCTTTTTGTTAATGCACAAACATTAAATGATGCAATTAAACAAACAACGAATGAACAGTTTGAGAAAGCCGACGCATCGTTTAAATCATTAATACAAGCAGATCCAAACAAAGGGGAATATTATTTTTATTTGGGCGAAAATTATTTCAATAATAATAACATTGATTTGGCTACTAAAACATATCAAAAAGGAGCTGATGTGAATGCAACAAATCCGTTGCCTTATGTTGGTTTAGGTAAAATTCTTTGGTATCAAGGTAAACAAGCCGAAGCAAAAGAAAATTTTTTCAAAGCCAAAACTTTAGCTAAAACATTTAAATACGATATTGGTGGCACAAGTGTAAGTTTAACATTCACTATTGGTAAAAATTCGGAATCAACAAAAGCAAAATATAAAATTAATTCGGAAGCAACTGTGTTAATGAAAATTGCTGATGCATATATTAATGCTGACACAAAAGATATTGCCGAAGCGTTAACTTTATTAGATCAAGCAGTAAAACTTGAACCATATAATCCTGAAATATATATTAGCCGTGGAGATGCTTATTTAGAGCAAAATAATGGATCGGAAGCGATTAAGAATTATGAAATGGCAAGTAATATGGATAATGGTTTTGTAAAAGCCGTTTTACGTCAAGGACAGTTATACAGCCGTGCTAAAAATTATAATTTAGCGTTGGATTTATATAAAAAGGCAAGTTTAATTGATTCGTCTTTTGCGCCTGCTTATCGCGAAAAGGCCGAAATTTATTTACGTGCCGGGCAATTTGCAAATGCGGCTTACAATGCAAAACGATATTTACAATTAAATAATGATTGCAGTGCAAAAAGTCAGTATTCAGGTATTTTAAATCAGGCAAAACAATACAAAGAATCCATTGAGGCAGGTAAAGAAGCATTAAAATGCGAGCCAATTAATCCTTACACATATAGGTATTTAGCATTTAGTCAGTTTGAAGTGGCTGATTATGTAGGAGGTTTAGAAAACAGCAACAATTATTTTGCAAAAGCTCCGGCTGATAAAATAATTCCGATGGATTATGAGTATCGTGCAAAATTACTTTCTAAAACGGGTAAAGATTCGTTAGCAATTATTGATTATAAAAAAGCATTGCAGTTACAACCTGATAAAATAGAGTTGAATGCAGATATTGCAAATGCATACATAAAAATGAAAAAATATTCTGAAGCCATTGCATCTTACAAAATAAAAATGGAAAAAGGAAAAACAAATGCAAATGATTATTTTGGATTAACGCGCGCGTATTATTATTCAAAAGATTTTGTTAATGCGGACTCTTCAGCAGTGCAAATTATTAAATCTCAACCCGATTTAGGTTTAGGGTATTTATGGAGAGCAAAAGTAAATGTACAAACAGATGCTGGCAATAAAAATTGGGCTGCAAAACCGTATTACGAATTGTATATTTCTAAAATAAAACCAGAGGATAAAGAAAAAAATAAAAAGGATTTAATTGATTCATACAATTATTTAGCTGCTTATTATGCAGAGAAAAAGGATTGTCCGAATGTGAAACTATATATGCAAAAAGTATTAGAGTTAGATGCAACTAATGCCCAAGCTGCAAAAGTTATTGCAGGATTGAAATGCTAATTGGTTTCACAAACCAAGATAAAATGCGTGTGAGTAAAAGATGGTTTCTTGGAATAAAGTTGTAAATATGATGGGTGAACTTAGAATTGAATTGCAGGGTATTGCAGACAATTATCTTAAAACAATTAAAGTCTCGAGTGGTTGGTGATTTTCAATTTCATTCAGAAATTATTAAATTTAACAACCTTCTTTTTGTCAGAAAATTGATTCACCTTTTGCATCATTACATATCTCAAAATAATTAAACTAGATGCGGTTTAATGTAATTGTAAAAATATTCGTTTTTTTATTGCAGATTTCTTTTTGTAAATCAAATTAAAACATAACAAGTTTTAAAATGCTAATTGAGAATTATTAAAATTCTTAAGCTGATAGTTCAGTTGTTTTGTGAAGCATCAATTTGCTGATGTATTTCCCCAAAATATCAAATTCTAAATTTACTACTGTACCTTTTTGGATGTTTTTAAAATTAGTGTGTTCATGGGTGTATGGTATTATACAAACTGAGAATGAGTTTTCTTGAGAGTTTACTACAGTTAAACTAACTCCATTTACACAAACAGAGCCTTTTTCGACTGTAACATTGTTTTTGCTTTTATCGTATTCGAACGTGTACGCCCAGCTACCATTGGTTTCTTCGGCATTTAAACATGTAGCAGTTTGGTCTACATGGCCTTGAACTATATGTCCATCAAGCCTGTCGCCAAGTTTAAGGCAACGCTCTAAATTAATTACATCACCAATTTTTAATGATCCTAAATTTGTTTTGTTTAGTGTTTCGTCAATAGCAGTTACGGTATAATTTTCGCCAGTAATATCAACAACAGTAAGGCAAACACCATTGTGCGAAATACTTTGGTCTATTTTTAATTCATTTACAAAGCTTGATTTTACAGTAATTTGAAGGTTACTTTGCTCTTTTTTTAAAGAGGTAACAATGCCCAAAAATTCTACAATGCCTGAAAACATAATTTATTTTATTGGTGAAGATTTGTCGTTGATAAGTTGTATGAACCCTTTTAATATTCTTGGTTTTATTCCTTCAACACGTATTTCATTAACTGTGCAAATATAATAGTAGGTTCCATCGCTCGACATTGATTTACTATCCTTGTTTTTGCCATCCCATTTTATATCAGGGTCTTTGGTTTCAAATAATAATAAGCCCCAGCGGTTGTAAATTTTTATATCAATATCCTTTATGTATCGGTAAGGCATTAAGGGAGTAAATAAATCATTGTTATTATCTCCGTTAGGGCTAAATACATTAGGCAATTCGTATATTGGGCAATTATCTACACATGTTTTTTTAATCATTGGGCTCTCATTTCCATTGGAATCAACAGCTGTAACACTGTAACATCCGGCAACAGAAAAAACGCCATCTTCAGAATAGCTGTGTGTATAGTTAGTTGTATTTAAATCTAAAATGGTTTGAATAATTTGCATGGTGCCACCTAATGTTGATGAAAAATAGATGTTGTATTTAGTAGCATCGTTACTACAATAGGTGTTTGGATTGGTCCAGGAAAGTATGTTTTGAAAATTTTCGCAATCGTTTTCAATAGCAAATGCAGGTTGACAAGGAGGGGTTTTGTCAAGAGGCATTTCGCATTTTATTTGGGAATTATTAAACAAAGGGCGAGGCAAAACGGGATCGGAATATTGACCCACACTCACAATTTTGTAACAATAAAGTACACCATTAACTAAACCAGTATCCACATACGATTGTGTTTGTGTACTATCAATAAAATTAAATATTCCAGAACCAGCAATTGTTTCCCGATACAAATCGTAACGGTAATTTGTCCAAGGAACAAATTCTTTCCATGACAAACTTACTTTATTATCGCTTGCCGATGTTGTTAAAAAAACCGAAGAAGCAGTATGTGTGGAGCCTTTTAAAATACCATTCGAATAAAAATCAACACGGAAAGTATATGCCGAATCTTGAGTTTTTAAATTAGTACTTACATAACCAGTATCTGTTAATGCAGCATAAGAATTGTATAGGTAGCTAGCCACTTGAGTAAATAAATTGGATGCGGTATTAAAACCACTTACTTTCATTAAGCGGTATTCGTAAGGTGGTGGATTGGTAATGGTGTCCAAATTGCTTTCTAAAGGTTTAACCCAGTGCGTCCATATTTTTCCGTTTGTAGCATCTGTTTTAAGTACACTTACATTGGTTATAATTGGCACATCGCGAACCAGTTTAGCACATACAGTTGCAGAAGCATAACTTTGAGAGCCATCTGCATAATGAGCAACTACAATATAGGAATAATCAATACCATGTGTTAAACCTTGTCCGTTATTATTATCTGTAAAACTGGTAACTAAATTGCTTGTGTTACCAATTAATGAATAACCTGTATAGTTTGGAACACCTGTTTCGCAAGGGTTATGAACCCATGGGTCGCACGTATTTTTGCGATAAATAAAATACCCAAGCAACGGGTTGGTACCTATGGTATTGTTACAGGTTACATCGTTCCAATCAACTAAAATGCTTGCTCCCCCGGGTATTGCTTTTAGTCCTGAGGGTGCAGGCGCAATTACTCTAATAAATACCGATTCAAAATCAACTAATGGTTCCGAAGGGTTGCTATCGGTAGCTTTAAAAGTTACTAAATAAGGTAATAACTGAATTTCGGAACAAGCTGGGTTCCAGTTAAAAGTTCCATTTACAGGACTAAATGATGGTGTAGAATTGAATGTTGCTGCTGGATTTAACAGGAATGGGCCGCCTGTTGCATTTAATTTTATGGTATTTATTTGCGCGTCGGTAGCGGTAACATTAAAATTTAAGTTTGTTCCAGCAACAATACAGGTATCGTTTATGTTTTTAATAACAGGCGGTGTGTTAGAACAAGCACTTACATTTATCTGCATATCGCGGAGTACCGAACCTACAAAATAACGAATGCTTGAACCTTGAAGCAGTCTATATTCTTTTATTAAAATTGCAATGTTGTACTGACAAATACTTGGAGGAGAACACCAGGTTAAATCTCCATTTTTGGAGTCAATACTAATATTGCCACCCGGTGTAACCGGAGGGAATGAGTATCCCGGAATGGCTGTGCCGCCTGCATAACAAACCGATAAGCTGTAAACTAAACTATCGCCTTCGGCATCAAAAGCTCCCGGATTATGAGAAAAACACTGGTCAACACAAGCGTCATCTATAGGTGGATTAAGCAAGGTAGGCGAATTGTTAAATCCTAAAAATGGGTTAATTATCAATTGTGTTATCAGTGTAAACGATTGGTCAACAGAATTTGGAATATTACAAATGGCTGAATTACGATTTGCATCATCCATGGTAATAAAATAATTACCCGCTCCATGGTAATTATGATCAACTTGATATATATTTAATTTAGTATTTGGTAAAATCATTATCCCGTCATGGGAACCAGGGCACAAAGAATTTGGTCCGTTTATTCGAGGCGCTGTTGCGCTATCTCCATCACCAAAATAAACAACTAAATCGCACCTGTCGGCTTGGGTAAGGTAGGTATTGGTATAGGTTGTAACTGTTACTCTATATTTGAAAGGATGTGATACATCACCAATATACTGGTATGTGATTTCACCTGCGCGATTATGTGTTGCATAAACATCAGTAAAACCAATTAAGAAAACAATAATTACTAGCAACAATTTTCTCATAACTCAATATACCCCGTAAAATGAAAATAAAATTACAAATTTTATTTTGAAACGAATAGGTAATACTTTACGATAGAAAAACAACTTCATCATTCTTTTTAATGAAATGTAAATATTACACATTATTATTTACTAAAAAGCTTAAATAAGATACCACAAAAAGTTTGAGGCAACCTAATAGTTAATAATCTGTTCTGCCATATTTGCAGGCAGCTCGCGGTAAGTATATTGTTGCGTGCGCAATTGAGGTTCAAATCCTGCTTCGGTAATAGCATCCTGAATTCCTTTTGCAGTAAAGCGATGCGGAGCACCAGCAACAGATACTACATTTTCTTCTATCATAATGCTTCCAAAATCATTTGCTCCGGCATGTAAACAAATGGAGGCTACATCTTTACCAACTGTTAGCCAGCTTGCCTGAATGTTTATGATGTTTGGTAACATAATTCTGCTCATGGCAATCATGCGTATGTATTCATCGCCTGTTACATTGTTAGTGATACCTTTGTGACGTTTAAGTAAAGTTCCATCATCCTGAAAAGGCCATGGAATAAAAGCTAAAAAGCCTTTTGCATCTTTTGGTTTTTCGCTTTGCACTTCACGTATCAATGCTAAATGTTCAAAACGTTCTTCAATGGTTTCAATATGTCCAAACATCATGGTAGCCGATGTTGTTAGATTTAGTTGATGTGCAGCGCGCATTACATTCAGCCATTCGCGGCCGGTACATTTACCTTTCGAAATTAATCTACGAACTCTATCATTCAATATTTCGGCACCAGCACCTGGCATACTATCCATTCCCGCATCCATTAATGCTTTCAATACTTCGGTGTGCGTTGATTTTTCGAGCTTGGTAATATGTGCTATTTCAGGCGGACCAAGTGTATGTAATTTTAAGTCGGGATATAAACTTTTTAGTTCCTTAAATAAATCAACATAAAATTTTAATCCTAATTCGGGATGATGACCTCCTTGTAATAATAATTGGTCGCCACCAAAACGGATGGTCTCATCGATTTTCTTTTTGTATGTTTCAATGTTGGTGATGTAGCTTTCTTTGTGACCAGGAATTCGATAAAAATTACAGAACTTGCAATTTGCAATACACACATTGGTTGTATTAACATTTCTATCAATTTGCCAAGTTACCTTACCTCTTGTTCCGTTTGCTGAAACCGAATCGGGTTTTTGAATTTTTCGTAACTCGTTTGCAATAAACATTAACTCGGTTGTTGGTGCATTTTCAAATAAATAAACACCTTCTTCAACAGATAAAAATTCAAAATTTAATGCACGTTGTAAAAGTTTATTTGTCATAGGTATTTTAGTTTATTTATATTCTTGTTTATTAGTTTGTTGATATTTCAAGCAAATCGGTAATCAATACATTGGTTCATCAACACGTCGGTAAATTGTTTTTTCTTACATTTACCTCCTCAAAAGTAAAAAAAATATATGACTACTATTTCTAAAAAAAATACAATCAATAACAACGAGCATGTTGTTTTGATTTGCGATAATAATTTAAATTTAAATGATTCAGGGTTAACTAAATCCGAAATCGATTTTGTAAAAAAACAAATTAAAGAACAAAACAAAAAAAGTGTTTCAATCAATCAATTAAATCGATGGGTATTTATCCAGGTAATTGATGAGAAAAAAGAAAAACATCTTACACTTGAATCGCTTCGAAAATCAGCAAGTACGATACATTCATTAATTGTTGAAAATAAATTGGAGTCAATATCAATAATTGATTCAAAAAATAATTCATCTGAAGTGTTAGCTTTTGCAGAAGGTTTAGCGTTGAGTAATTATCAATTTTTGAAATACAAAAAGGATAGAAAAAAAGAAACATATTCGTTAAAAAATATTGCAATAGTTAGTGTTAATTGTACCAAAGAACAAATAAATGAATTAAACATACTTGTTGAAGCGACTGCAATTACAAGAACTTTGGTAAACGAGCCTGTTAATTTTTTAACAGCAACACAACTTTCAAAAGAGTTTCAAAAGCTTGGCAAAGAGGCAGGTTTTAATGTGGAGGTGTTTAATAAAGCAAAAATAAAAGCTTTAAAAATGGGAGGGCTGCTATCTGTAAATTTAGGTAGTGTAGAGCCTCCAACATTTACCATTATGGAATACAAACCTAAAAATGCAAAAAATAAACAGCCCGTTATTTTAGTTGGTAAAGGTGTTGTATATGATACTGGAGGATTGAGCTTAAAACCTACTCCAAACAGCATGGATATGATGAAGTGCGATATGGCTGGTGGTGCTGCAGTTGGAGGGGCATTGTATGCAATTGCAAAAGCGGAATTACCAGTGTATGTTATTGGAATTGTACCTGCAACAGATAACAGACCAGGAGGAAATGCTTATGTACCTGGCGATGTAATAACAATGTATAATAACTTAACTGTGGAAATGCTAAATGCAGACGCTGAAGGTCGTATGATATTGGCAGATGCATTGGCATACGCACAAAAATATAAACCACAATTAGTAATTGATTTAGCAACCTTAACAGGTGCTGCAGTTGCAGCTATTGGTACTTCAGGTATTGTATCGATGGGTACAGCTGATGAAAAAATAAAAAATAAATTAAGCGAAAGCGGAAATAACGTATATGAACGCCTTGCCGAAATGCCACTTTGGGATGATTATGACGAACTCATAAAATCCGATATTGCTGATATGAAAAACCTTGGAGGTCCTTATGCAGGTGCAATTACTGCAGGTAAATTTTTACAAAGATACATTGATTATCCTTGGATGCATTTTGATATTGCTGGCCCCGCATTTTTAACTGCTAAGGATGGGTATCGTCCTAAGGGCGCTACAGGTGTTGGTGTTCGATTATTGTTTGATTTTTTTAAGAATAATTTTTAATTTTTTAAACCATAAAATATGTCGGACGAAAAAATAATTGTTGGGATTTCTCAGGGTGATATCAATGGAATAGGGTTAGAAATAATCATTAAAACATTTCTTGATTCTCAAATGTTTGAAATATGTACACCTGTCATATTTGGTTCAAATAAAACAGCGTCGAGCTATCGTAAAGCGTTGAATATAGAAGATTTTAGCTTTAATCAGATTCGTGATGTTAATGAGATTAATCATAAACGTGCCAATATTATTAATGTATATGATGAAGATGTAGCATTAGATTTAGGTAAACAAACTCCTGATGGTGGAAAGTATGCCTTAAAATCATTAGATGCAGCAGCATATGCGCTTGCACAAGGTAAAATTCATGTGCTGGTTACCGCACCTATTAACAAAGAAAACATACAATCTCCTGATTTTAAATTTCCAGGCCATACCGAATATTTGGAAGAAAAATTTGGAGAAGGACAAAGCCTAATGTTTTTGGTTAGCGACAAATTGCGAGTAGCCGTTGCTACAGGACATATACCTATAACACAGGTTGGGCAACAACTTACACCTGATAAAATTCTGATTAAAATAAATCTTCTTCAAAAATCATTGATTCAAGATTTTGGAATTCGGAAACCAAAAATTGCTGTGCTTGGTTTAAATCCTCATGCTGGCGACAATGGAGTGATTGGTAATGAAGAAAAAAATATTATTATTCCAGCAATCGTAAAAGCAAAAGAGGAGGGAATGCTTGTATATGGTCCATATTCGGCGGATGGTTTTTTTGGAAATGGCGCATACAAAAATTTTGATGCTGTGCTTGCCATGTATCACGATCAAGGTTTGATACCTTTTAAAACAATTGCATTTAATTCGGGTGTAAATTTTACAGCAGGCTTACCCATTGTTCGCACATCGCCCGATCATGGAACAGCATATGACATTGCAGGAAAAAACATTGCTGATGAAGAATCGTTTCGTAAAGCTATTTATACTGCCATTGATATATACAAAACAAGAAAGGTGTATAAAGAAATTTCGAACAACCCATTAAAAGTAAATTATATCAAGCGTGAACGATAAACATTTATTTATTGAGTCTAACCTTTTAAAATCCAGCGCAATTAAAGTTTTTTATTGTTACAACATTTTTGAAAAACAGGTTGTAATAAATTATTTTAAAAACCAATTTTAATTAGTCAGTAATTTTTTATTGTCTTTTTTTTTGAAAAAAGTTTTTAATAAGTGTACTGCATTCTGCTTCTAAAATACCCGAAAAAATTTCGGTTTTTGGGTGTAAAATATTTTTACTTTTTAAGCTTATGCCCCCTCTTTTGCTATCTGATGCGGCAAATACAAGTTTGCCAAGTTGCGACCATGCTAAGGCACCCGCACACATTACACAAGGTTCAAGCGTTATGTACATGGTGCATTCATTTAAATATTTTCCATTCAAAAAATGGGCGGCAGCTGTAATCCCCTGCATTTCGGCATGTGCAGTAACATCATTTAAGCGTTCGGTTAAATTATGCGCCCTTGCTATAATTCTGTTAGAACAAACCACAACAACACCAACAGGTACTTCGTCTTCGTCAAAGGCTTTTTGAGCTTCTTTTAAAGCTTCACGCATAAAGTATTCATCAGATAAAATAGGGATTTCCATATCAACATATTTTAAACAAAATTAAGTTTTTAAAGGTCTAGTTTAAGCTTTAAAGTACCCTTGCGTTAATGTTTGTCAATTTCAAAGCTAGTACATTTCAATTTATAAAGATAAAATGTTTGTTTTATTGTTTTTATAGAATATGAATCGACAAATAATTCTTTTGTGAATTGGATAATTTTAATTTGGACTTTAATAAATTGATGAAATTTCCATCGTTGATTTTCGTTTTAAAATCTCAATCTAACAAGCATTATTTTTTAGTAATTTCGTATCGCTTTTAAAAGCAATTAAAATTCATCATTTAAAAATTCATAAAATGTTACGATCACATACTTGCGGAGAATTAAGGGTTTCAAATGTTGGACAAATTGTTACCATTAGTGGTTGGGTGCAAGGCGTTAGAGATAAAGGAGCTTTACTGTGGATTGATTTGCGCGATCGTTACGGTATTACTCAAATTACCATTGAAACTGAAAATGCTGATAAAGATATTGTTGATTGCGTTCGTTCATTGGGTCGAGAATTTGTAATTAGCGTTACAGGTAAAGTAGCAGAGCGTTATTCTAAATCCGATAAAATACCAACAGGTGATATTGAAATTTCACCTGTTAAAATCGAAGTTTTAAACACAGCCATTACCCCGCCGTTTACAATTGAAGATGATACCGATGGAGGAGATGATATTCGTATGAAATATCGTTATTTAGATTTGCGAAGAAATACTGTTCGTAAAAATTTAGAATTACGCCACCGAATGGCGATTGAAACACGTAATTATTTAGATAAATTAAATTTTCTGGAAGTTGAAACTCCTGTATTAATCAAATCAACGCCAGAAGGAGCAAGGGATTTTGTAGTTCCTTCGCGCATGAATCCAGGAGAATTTTATGCATTGCCACAATCGCCACAAACGTTTAAGCAATTATTAATGATTGGTGGTTTTGATAGGTATTATCAAATTGTAAAATGTTTTAGAGATGAAGATTTACGAGCCGATCGTCAGCCTGAATTTACTCAAATAGACTGTGAAATGGCTTTTGTAGAACAGGAAGATATTTTAAATACCTTCGAAGGGTTAGTCCGTCACTTATTTAAAAGTGTTAAAGGTATTGATATTCCTACGCTTACACGGATGACATACGCAGATGCAATGAAATTTTATGGAAACGATAAGCCAGATATTCGTTTTGAAATGAAGTTTACCGAATTAAAGTCTAACTTTCTGGATCTTGTTGGTGGAAAAGGGTTTCCCGTTTTTGATAATGCTCCATTAGTTGTTGGTATTTGTGCAAAAGGTGCCGCTGAATATACACGCAAGCAATTGGATGAATTAACGGAGTATGTTAAGCGTCCCCAAATTGGTGCTTCAGGATTGGTTTATGCGCGTTACAATACTGATGGAACAATTAAGTCATCGGTAGATAAATTTTATAATGAAGAAGAATTAAAAAAATGGGTCATTACGTTTAATGCCCAGCCTGGTGATTTAATTTTGGTTTTAGCAGGAGAAGAAAATAAAACCCGAAAAGCCTTATCAGAATTGCGTTTAGAAATGGGAAACCGATTAGGTTTGCGCGATAAAAATAAATTTGCTTGTCATTGGGTTGTTGATTTTCCTTTATTGGAATTCAACGAAGAGTTAAATCGTTGGCATGCAATGCACCATCCGTTTACTTCGCCAAAGCCTGAAGACATGGCGTTGATTGATTCTAACCCAGGTTCAGTTCGTGCGAATGCGTATGATATGGTTATTAACGGGGTTGAAGTAGGAGGAGGTTCTATTCGTATTTTTAATAAACAACTTCAAGCTAGAATGTTCGATTTACTTGGCTTTACAAAAGAAGAAGCTCAAGCGCAATTTGGATTTTTAATGAATGCATTTGAATTTGGTGCTCCTCCACATGGAGGATTGGCATTAGGTTTCGATCGCTTATGTTCTTTGTTTGGAGGTTCTGAATCTATTCGTGATTTTATTGCATTTCCAAAAAATAATTCAGGACGCGATGTGATGATCGACTCTCCTTCGCAAATTGCACAAGCGCAACTGGATGAGTTAGCTATCAAAGTTGAATTGCAAACAACAAAATAATTTTTTATTTATCTTAACAAAGCCTTCATAAATTATGTTTATGAAGGCTTTGTCTTTTATAAAAACATGTTAAATCAATTCTCTTCTTTAAACCAGCTGCTATACATCACATAATTATCGGCAATGCGGTTTATTTCACCACTAATTAATTCGGGATTTATGTCTTTAACTTTTTTTGCAGGCACACCTGCATAAATGACACCCGACTCAACTTTTGTGTTTTCAAGCACTACAGCACCTGCTGCAATAATGGTGTTGCTTCCAATTTCGCAATTATCCATTACAATGGCGCCCATACCTATCAAAACATTGTCGTGAATGATACATCCATGAACTAATGCGTTGTGCCCAATCGAAACATTATTGCCAATAATTACTTTTGTTTTTTCATAGGTACAATGTATTACAGCCCCATCCTGCACATTTACTTTGTTGCCCATCCGAATTGAATTTACATCGCCACGCACAACTGAATTAAACCAAATACTGCATTGATCTCCCATTACAACATCGCCTACAATAGTTGAATTTTCAGCTAAATAGCAATCATTTCCAAATTTCGGATGCGTTCCTTTAACTGGTTTTATTAGTGCCATACATTCTTGAGTTTTAAAATTTAGTTATTACAAAATACATCAAAATTAAATTAGTATACAATTTAATTTTTCTACTTTATTACCCCATATGTTTCCCCCATTTTTACAATATTCCGAATCCTTTTTTTAATAAATGAACTTATCCCTTGCTGTTTTTTTGTTTCTTTGCAAAAATTTTTTCTATGAATATTCTTATACTTGGATCTGGTGGACGCGAACATGCATTTGCATGGAAATTATCCCAAAGCACAAAACTTGATAAATTATTTATTGCACCTGGTAATGCTGGTACATCTAATTTTGGCACTAATATAAATATAAGTGCTACTGATTTTGAATCAGTTAAAATCGAAGTTTTGAAAAACAAAATCAATATGGTACTTGTTGGCCCTGAAGATCCTTTGGTTAATGGCATTCACGATTTCTTTTTATCTGATTCCGAATTAAGAAATATTCCTGTTATTGGCCCTCAAAAAGATGGAGCACAGTTGGAGGGCAGTAAAGATTTTTCCAAAAAATTTATGATTCGGCACAACATTCCAACGGCCCAATATCAAACATTTACAAAACAAACATTAAGTGAGGGTTTGAAATTTTTGGAAACACTAAATCCTCCATATGTTTTAAAAGCAGATGGATTAGCTGCTGGTAAAGGTGTTGTAATACCGGCTACTTTAAACGATGCTAAAGCCGAATTAACCGAAATGCTTGCAAATGCAAAATTTGGTAATGCGTCATCAAAAGTAGTAATTGAAGAATTTTTACAAGGAATTGAACTTTCGGTTTTTGTTTTAACAGATGGAAATTCTTACAAAATATTGCCTTCTGCCAAAGATTATAAACGAATTGGTGAAGGTGATACAGGATTAAATACAGGTGGTATGGGCGCTGTATCACCTGTTCCTTTTGCGGATGAAACATTTATTAAAAAAGTAGAAGAACGAATTATTATACCTACAATAAATGGATTAAAGGAAGAAAATATCAATTATAAAGGATTTATTTTTATTGGATTAATGAATATGGATGGTGAGCCCAAAGTGATAGAGTACAATGTGCGTATGGGTGATCCTGAAACAGAAACAGTTATTCCTCGGATTAAGTCCGATTTAATTGATTTATTTCAAGGTGTTGCCAATGGTAATTTGAATGAAAAAACATTTGAAACAGATACGCGTTTTGCTACAACTGTAATGCTTGTTGCAGGTGGATACCCAGAAGCGTTTGAAAAAGAAAATGTAATAACCGGCTTCGATAAAGTAAAAGATAGTATTGTTTTTCATGCAGGGACAAAAGAAAAAGATGGCTCAATTTTAACCAATGGAGGACGGGTAATTGCAATAACCTCTTTTGGGGTAACAATGGAAGAATCTTTGAAGAAATCATTTGCCAACGCGGAATGTATTCATTACAAAGACAAGTATTACAGAAAAGATATCGGTATTGATTTAAAATAATTTGAAAGCATGAAAATAAAAAAGCCTCAACATAATTTAATCGGTTGAGGCTTTTTTATTTTGCTGATTATGTTATTCCAAAGAACCTTTTTCTTTGGCTTCTTTATTGAATTTAGATTGCATTCTTAACCATGTAAAAATTAACGAAACTATTATTAACCAAAAAAATACATTTGGTGCGTTACCAATTCCTTTCATAAAGGTAAAAGTCCATTGAAAAAAATTTCCAAGTCCGTTAAAAACATCTGTCATATTCATAGTCAAGTTTTTTTATTTATTACACTTCAAAAATACAAATTTTATTAATAATACATAATATTTACATTAATTTTAGGCACAAAATTATGTTTATACGTTTCTTTAAGTTCAATAGCCCTTCGGCATATATATTTTTACCGCTTATTGCAATTGCAATTTGGTTAGGAGCTATGGCTTCTACGACTGTTTTTTCAGATAAACATGTTATGCCTCTTTTTTATTTGGTATCCCAATTAATAAAAACTCCTTGGTTAAGTTGTTTAATTGCTTTTTTATTTATAGTTGCTGAGGCATTTTTACTAAATTTTATCGTTAACGAAAATGAAATTTTAAATAAACAATCATTTTTACCTGCTCTGCTTTATGTAGTATTTATGAGTAACAATAGCAATCTGCTCGTATTACACCCCTTGGTATTTTCGAACCTGTTTATACTGTTTGCCATTAATAAATTAATAAGTTCTTATCGTAAGGATGTCGTTTTTTCTCAAGCTTTTGATGCCGGTTTTTTAATTTCAATTGCATCGTTGTTTTATTTCCCAAGTATTATTTTTTTGTTATTGTTGGTGGTAGGATTTATTCTTTTCAGGCCATTTAATTGGCGCGAATGGATGATTTCTTTTCTTGGAGCCGTTGTGCCTTATTTGTTTGTTTTGATGTATTATTTTTGGAACAATTCCCTGAGTACTTTTTTTTACGACACTATTTTATTTCCATTATTAAGTTATAAAACTAGGATGGAAATTTCCGAATCATTTTATTTTACTATTGTTATTGCTTTAATTATTATATTTTTCTCGTTTGTAAAACTGATGGGTGGATTAACTGGTGGTTCGCAAAAAAGCAAAAAAGGAATTGTATTGTTCGTATGGACTCTTATTTTTTCTGGATTGTCAATTTTTCTAGCACCCGAAATTTCCACAATAACTTTATCTGTATCAGCAATCCCCCTCTCTGTTTTTTGCGCAAATTATTTTTTAAATTTAAAAAAGGGCTGGTTTGCCGAAATGTTGTTTTTATTGTTTATCGGCTCTATTTTTTATAATTTGATAGAATATTTTTTTTAACAATCAACCAACAAGCAAGGTTTAGGGTATTTTATTTTTACCTTTGTTACCTAATTATTTTGAAACAAAAACTATGAGCAAATTTGGAGTTGTAATTTTCCCTGGATCCAATTGTGATCAAGATATGATTTATGTGTTACGTGATATCATGGGTCAGGAAGTTGTTGAATTGTGGCACAAAGATACCGACCTTAAAGGGTGTGATTTTATAATGCTTCCTGGAGGTTTTTCATATGGTGATTATTTGCGCTCTGGTGCTATTGCACGATTTTCTCCTATTATGGAAAAAATTATAGAATTTGCAAACAAGGGAGGCTATGTAATGGGCGTTTGTAATGGATTTCAGGTTTTGTGCGAAGCAGGATTGCTTCCAGGTGCATTGTTACAAAACAACGACCTGAAATTTATTTGCAAAAACGTTTTTATAAAATCAGATAATGCTGATACATTAGTTACTTCTGAGGTTCCTAAAGGAAAAGCGCTTAAAATTCCTATTGCACACGGCGAAGGTCGTTTTTATGCGGATACAAAAACAATAGCAGATTTGAATGCTAATGGCCAGATATTATTTCGTTACTGTGATGAAAATGGCAATGTAACTGATGCATCAAATCCCAATGGTGCTGTGGATAACATAGCTGGAGTTTGTAATGCTAGGAAAAATGTATTTGGAATGATGCCACACCCTGAACGCGCAACAGATGGTGCTTTAAGCAATGTTGATGGTCGTTGGATATTCGATTCCATTTTGAGTATGGTACATGGATAAAAATTAATTTAATTAATTTTATTTTTCATAAAAATGCATCTCTTTTATATAATTCCAAACAGCCTCGGGAACAAAATATCGGACATCTTTCTTTTCTTTTATTGCCATACGAATAGCCGTAGAAGATAATTCCATTAAAGGTGCATCCATTATTTTTATTTTTTTATGTTCAATTAATTTACCCCCCGAATAATTTGGTCTGGGGTACACGTAAATTTCATATTGATTAAGAATTTCTTCGTAATTTTTCCATTTATGTAAGTTCTCTAGATTATCGGTACCCATAATTAAAACAAAATGATGCATTGGGTATTTTTCTTTTAGATGAACAAGCGTATTAATGGTATAAGATGGCTGAGTAAGTTTAAACTCAATATCACATGCTTTCATTTTACTATTGTCACCAATAGCAATTGAAACCATTTGTAATCGCTGTTTTTCAGACAATAAGGTACTCTTTTGCTTGAATGGATTTTGTGGTGATACAACAAACCATACTCTTTTCAAATCATTGAACTCCAGCATGTAATTTGCGAGAACTAAATGGCCAACATGAATGGGGTTAAACGAACCAAAAAACAATCCTATTTTCATAAGTTATTTTATTTTTTTTATTTAATCCACATAAATATATGAGGATTGTTTTCGTATTGTCCAATGTCTTTATCAAAGGTAATAACTAAAAAATCTATAAGGGGTATTAATCCGAAACAGCCGCCAAATGTAGCAACATAAACAATTGGAACCCACGGTTTTGTTCCTAATAAAACACGGTGCGCACCCATAAAACCAAATGGAAAAGGAAATGCTAAAACTGATGCGATGCTCTTTTTTTTCTTTTGTTTGCTTGCTTCATCAACAACCTGTTTAGGTATAGAATCTAATATAAATATAGAATCCGAAATAGTAAATGTTGAATCACTCATTAAAATAATCAAGTTGTTTTCGTATAAATTATTTGATAACCTTGTTGAAGCATTACAAAATAAAGCCAAAAACACGAATGATATAAATACAATTGAGGCAACAGTTTTTTGCATTTAAAAAATTTAATAAAAAATCATCAATGGCAAGGCTATTCCACTAAAAGAATTTCTTTGCATTGATGATTTAAGTTTTTGGAAATAGAATAAATTACGCTTTATATCTTCTTGCAACTTCGTTCCAGTCAACAACATTCCAAAAAGCTGCAATATAATCAGGTCGTCTGTTTTGATAATGCAAATAATAAGCATGCTCCCAAACATCCAAGCATAAAATTGGAGTTCCTTTTACTTCAGCAACATCCATCAAAGGATTATCTTGATTTGCAGTTGAGGATATGGTTAATTTACCATCTTGAACATTAAGCCAAGCCCAACCAGAACCAAAACGAGTAACTCCTGCTGCTGCAAATAATGTTTTAAATTCAGCAAACGAACCAAATGTAGAATTGATAGCAGCTGCTAATTCACCTGTAGGTTCTCCTCCTCCTTTTGGTGATAATAGCGTCCAAAACATAGAGTGGTTATAATGTCCGCCACCATTGTTACGAACAGCAACAGGGTATTTAGAAATATTTTTGCAAATTTCTTCAATACTCATTTTTTCAGCATCAGTTCCTGCAATTGCATTATTTAAATTTGTTACATATGCCTGATGATGTTTCGAATGGTGTATTTCCATTGTTCTTGCATCAATATTAGGTTCTAGTGCATCATATGCATAAGCTAATTTTGGTAATTCAAAAGCCATATTCAATATTTTTTTAGGTTAATTTTATTAAAATAATAATTATTTCAAAGGTATGAATTTTATAAGCCCATTTCGGCAAAAAGTATTTTTTAAAAATATCATTTTTATGCTTTTTAACATTGCATTGTTAAAATTTTTCTATTAATCGCTGATTATCAATTTTGTAAGTAGTAAAATTAGTCTACATTTGAACTTTGATACAATAAATGATACAAACAAAAACAAACAAAAAAATGAAAAAAGTATTAGCCTTATTATTCGTTGCAACAGCAATGACCTTCGTAGCTTGTGGACCAAGTGCTGAAGAAAAAGCAAAATTGGAAGCTGACGCAAAAGCAAAAATGGATTCTTTATTCAAAGCTGCAAGTCAAAGTATGCCTATGGATTCAGTTGCTGTAAAGCCCGATTCAGTTGCTGTAAAGCAAAAATAAATTGACAATAAACTTAAAGGAAAGGTTTGGAAAAGTAAGTTTTCAGACCTTTCCTTTTTTCTTTTTGGAATTATTTTTTTACTAATAAATAAGTTACCTTGTTGTATGATTTAAGCTACAATTTTTTTAATAGTTAGCGTAAAGTTTTTAGACTTGAAATTTATTAAAGAAAAATAATTAACTAAATAACACTTATCTTAGTGATTGAATAAACCATTAATAAAAATTAAAATATATCAAATGAAAAAAAATTACATCGCTACTTTCATTTTTGCTGCTATTTTGTTTGCACAACTTGCGAAGGCGCAACTTGTATATAAAGATGTTGCTGCTATTTTTTATAGCCGATGTACATCTTGTCATCACGAAAATCAGCATGCTCCATCAATGATGAATTATAGCGAGACTTATCCTCTTGCTTGGGCTATTCAAAATGATTTACAGCTGGGGAAAATGCCCCCTTATTCTCCTGATACAAGCTATCCACGTTTTTTACATGAACGTATTATTACTGCGTCCGAAAAAGCTGATATTTTAAATTGGATAAATAGTGGTGCATTAAAAGGAGACACTACACTTGCGCCACCACCTCCAGTTTATTCGCAATATCAGCTAAATGGAACACCCGATGCAATTATTAAGATACCTACATTTACAAGCAATGCAACAACTCAAGATAGTTATGTTTGTTTTTCGATACCAAGTGGATTAACGCAAGACCGTATTTTACGTGCATACGAAATTATTCCCGGTAATGAATCTATTGTGCATCATGTTGTTGTTAATGTTGATTCAGTTGGCAATACAACAAGTGATTTGTCGGGTGGGTGTTATACCATTTCTGGAAATTTTTTAATAGGTGATTATGTTCCAGGTGCTGCAGCAACTGTATTTCCTGGTCAAGCTCCTTTGAAAGCAGGAATAAGGATAAAGGCAGGGTCTAAAATTATTATGCAAATACATTACCCTGTTGGCAGTGCAGGTTTATTGGATAGCACACAAATGCGTATGTATTTTTATCCTGTAAACGAAACAGGCGTGCGCCCAATATACAGTACCGTTCCGTTGCAAAATTGGTCGATGAGTATTCCTGCAAATGCAACAAGAACATATACAGCAAAATATCCTTCAGGTACAACTATTTTACCTGCTAATATTTCAATTTATTCTATTACACCTCACTCTCATAAAATATGTACTAAAATAAAAAATGTTGCATATGCAGGAATAGATACTATAAAATTATATAATACGGATAAATGGAATTTTGATTGGCAGGGAAGTTAT
>CANCPZ010000031.1 GCA_947380175.1 Bacteroidota bacterium
CTATTACTAAATGCGTAGGGAAAGAATTGACATTATACAGTTTTAATAAATCGTTATTATTGGCAATTATATTGTATTTATAGCTTTTGGTTTTTAGGAAATTTTCAATTTTTGTTTTTTCATTGTTTGCAAAACCAAGAAAAACTACGTCCTTGTTTTTATATTTTTCAACTAATTGGTTAAGTTCAGGCATCTCCATAACGCATGGTTTACATTCGATGAACCAGAAATTAATTACAATTACTTTTCCTTTCAGTTTTTCAAGAGAGAAGTTGTTGCCGAAAAGATCTATTACAGAAAAGGGAAATGCTGTTTTACCTATTAAATCATTTTTGTTTTCTATATCATCATGCATTTCTACCATTTGCATTTTCTCTTCTTGTGTAGCTTTTCGCAATACAAAAGCTTTTACTACTTTATTGCTATCAATAAATGGTTCGGGAATATAATCTCCCGACATCATTGTTTTTATGAATTCATCTCCTTGAATTAATGAAAAATTTTCAGAAAAAACTGGTGTTGTAACACCATCTAACATTAAAGGTATGCTTGGATCTATATCGTTTAGTCCTGCCTTTTTTAAGCCATTTAATTGATTAGTATTTTGAACTTTTAATGTATCTTTTATAATACTGCTTACTTGAGCATTGCTATAATTAAAATATAGAAACAGTGTAAATACAATCAACCAATTTTTTATCATTGTGCTTTATTATTAGTTGTTCAATTTTGCTAATAATTATGATAGGCTCTATTTAATTCTTTTGCTTGTGAAGTTATTAGCTTTTGCAGTTCGTCTTTATTAATCTAATAAATATCGAGTTTTAATTACATTCATATGATGTGTTGCATGACCTACAATCATGTACAATATAGCCCTTACCGAAACATCTTTTCCGTTTGCGTTACCAATCAGGTCAAACGTTTCTTCATCAAATGTTTTAAATAAAGTCAAATTAGCTTCTCGTACAATTGCAAATTCGTGTGCTAAGGAATATAGCGATTGTTTCTTGAAATTAGCATTAGCGGCAAACATATTTTCGTCATAACCTGGTAATGCTGTTTTATCTCTACGAGCAAAACGCATGGCACGATATGCAAAAATTCGTTCCGAATCAATAATGTGCCCTAGTATTTCTTTGATTGTCCATTTGCCTTCTGCATAAGCGTAATTCTCTTTATCTTCAGGTATTTCGGATATGAGCGCCTGTATATCCATTACCTGATTGTTCATTTCTTTTATAATGTTAGCATTTTCTACTAAATCAATATAACTTTTATAATATTCAGGAAATTCTTCTGATTCAGGACGTTTCATAATTAAAAAAATTAAAATGTGGAAGCAAGAGTAATTTCAAAAAATAAATTATTAAGCCACACCAGCTTTGCGAATTCCTTGAACTTTTACTTTTGAGCTTGCTGTTTTAACTGGCTTAGCCTGTACGTCTTTTACTTTTTTAGCTGCCGTTTTTGTGTCAGCCGGAACTTTTATTTTTGGTTTATCTTCTTCTTTATCTTCTTCTTTTTTAGTTAACAAGCCTTCTTTTTGAAGAATGTTATACCAATTAAGTACTTTTTTTATGTCAGAAACATATACTCTATCTTCATCGTATTCAGCAAAAACAGCTTTAAAATATGATTTAATTTCTGAATCAGCCGATTTATGGCTTAGACAAGGAGCACCGTTTTCCTTATCAACTATTTTTTGAAAAACTTCTTTTAAAGATACATCATCACCTGTAGAAAAAATACTTACATCTTCCAAAGAGCTTATGCGACTAGTTGAGTGAGCAGGTATACGTTTTTTGTCAATTAAAGACTCAACAATAAGTCCGTTTTTTGATTGAGCGATAACTTTATAAAGGCCACTCATACCTGCGATTGAAATAATTCCGCTTAAATCCATAATTTTAGTTTAATTTATTTATGCAAATATAAAAAAATAATGTTTTATACTATTGTTTAATAAAAACGGAATTTTATTCAAAAATCGGAATCAATTCTAAATATTGATAACTATTTGTCGAATAATCCATCATACAACAAAAATGACTTAAGCCATTTGTAACTACTAAATACTTTACTTTAAAAGCCATGTTATATCTGGCAATTTGGTCAAATGCATCTTGAGATATTTTAACTTCTGGAGCTTTGCATTCTACCATTAGATAAGGTTTTCCTTCTTTGTTATAAACTAAAACATCTGTTCGTTTTTGCATTTGGTTGTATTTTAAACCTATTTCAACCGCTATTAATGATGCAGGGAATTTTCTATCCTGAATTAAATACTGCAAAAAGTTTTGTCGTACCCATTCTTCAGGTGTAAGTACAACAAATTTTTTTCGAATTGAATCGAAAATGTGTGCGCCATTACTTTCTTGTTTTAATTTAAACGAATAGTTTGGTAAATTAAGAGCTTGCATTAGTCTTTATTTGTTTACGAATATACAAAATACATTTTTTGAAAAATTATATTTCTGTCAAACGAATTATATTTACATTGCCTTTCAAAACAAGCAGTTAATGTTAAAAAAACATTTTATTCAAAAATACATTTGTGAGTTTATTATGGTGCTCGGAGTGGTTTTATTATTCGGCACTCGTGATGTTAAAATATCGCATGATAAAATGATTATTGCCGATGGTGCAGGGTATTATGTTTACCTGCCTGCTATATTTATTTATCACGATTTGACATTTGATTTTTTTAATTCTGTTTATCCAAAATATTATCCTTCGGGATATAATCCTCCGACCAAAAATTTTATTAACGAATTTGATAGTGTCAAGGTAGATAAATATTTCCCGGGTGTTGCAGTTTTGTGTCTGCCATTTTTTTTATTAGCGCATGTATTAGCACTTTTATTTGGTTTAGAGCCTGGTGGCTATTCAGCTATTTACCAATATACTGTTGGGCTTGCAGCTATTTTTTATTGTTGGATTGGATTGATTTATATTAAAAAAATACTCAATCACCTTAAGTTTTCTGCAGCTACTATTACATGGACAATTGTTTCAATTTTTATTGGAACAAATTTATTGTATCAAACAATTTATTACCCAAGTGCATCACATGTTTTTTTGTTTTTTTTAATCAGCATTTTAGCATACCATTTATTAAAATTGATGGATGATGACACACACAATAAAACTGAAATGTTATGTAAATCGATGTTTTTTTTAGCATTAATTGCAATCACTCGGCCACAGGATATTATTGTATTGCTTTTGCTTCCGTTTTTGGGTTCAAGTATTCCTAAAATATATAGCATACTTAAATCTGCCTATCAAACAAAGATGGTTTTAGCTATTTTATTCTTATGTATTCTTATTGTTTTAATTGTACCCACACTTTGGTATTTGCAAACAGGTAAATTTTATCTAAACCCTTATCATGGTGAGCATTATTATTTTAATAATCCACATTTTTTTTCAGCGTTGTTTAGTTTCAGAAAAGGCTGGTTATTATACACACCAATGGTTGCTATTAGTTTATTGGGATTGTTAAAAATGGATAATAAAATGAAATCAATTCATGTTTTTATTTTTTTATGTTTGATTGTATTTATCAATAGTTGTTGGTGGAGTTGGACTTACGGACCAACATCTTATAGCCAACGTGCAATGGTGGATTTTTATTTTTTACCAGCTATACTTCTTGCTTTTTTTATAGAAAGCGTGCAAAAAAATTTCTTTTTTTATTTTAAAAGGGTGCTTTTAGTTTTACTTTTTTTATTGAGTATTTTACAAACTTACCAATTTAAACATGGTATTATTCCGAGCGATAATTCATCAGCCGAATTGTATTTTCATAATTTTTTTAAAGTACACACAATGGCTATTTATCCAATTCCAAAAGATATAATTACCAATTATTCGGAAGTGAAAAATGATTTTGAAAATCAAAAAAATAAAACGCCAAATCAACTTATTGATACCGAAAGTTTTTCAGGGAAATACGCTACGTTTACTAATGAAAATAATCCATATAGTGCTGGTGGGCAAATTTCAATACCTCGTTTTATGAAACATGATGGGCTTTCAAAAATTAGGGCGAGTGCAATGGTTAAGTCAAATCCTGAAAAAGGAAGCTGTTCTTTGGTTTTTGATTTTAACAGATCAGGGAAGTCTGTTTTTTGGTTCGCCTATCAGCTAAAAAACTTTGTTATTAAAAACGAATGGACAAAAGTTGAATTTGGAATGGTTTTGCCCGATAGCGTTCATCCTGCAACAGATAGTTTACGGTATTATTTTTGGGATGATAAAGGTGGAAAAGCCTTTATTGATGATTTAAAACTGGAATTTATTACTATCGATCCAACCTACGAATTAAGACCATAAATTGTTGAAAATTAATAAAGTTTTAAATCCATTTTTAAATTTGTATTTTCGTTTTCCTTTTTAATTAGTTTTGGTTATATTTATAAGCGTTTAAGAGCTCTTTATGTGTATATTCGTAAAATATTTGTTGATTTAAAAAATGTGTAAAGATGAAAAGTAAAGAAGCTATAGTACAAAATTGGTTGCCTCGTTATACGGGTAAACCATTAAACGAATTTGGTAAATATATTTTATTGACAAATTTTGGTAAATACGTTAAAATGTTTGCCGAATTGAATGGGGTAGAGGTGGAAGGAACGGATATGCCAATGCCAAATGCTACAGCTAAAGGTATTACAATTATTAATTTTGGAATGGGAAGTGCTAACGCTGCTACCATTATGGATTTATTAAGTGCCATTGAACCTAAGGCTGTTTTGTTCTTGGGTAAATGTGGTGGATTAAAAAAGAAAAATGAATTAGGAGATTTAATATTGCCCATAGCAGCTATTCGTGGCGAAGGAACATCAAATGATTATTTCCCACCCGAAGTGCCTGCGTTGCCTGCATTTAGTTTACAGAAAGCTATTTCTACTACTATTCGTAATCACAACAAAGATTATTGGACGGGAACTGTATATACTACCAACAGAAGAGTTTGGGAGCATGACGATGAGTTTAAAGATTATTTAAGAAAAATTCGTGCAATGGGAATTGACATGGAAACGGCTACTATTTTTTCTACTGGCTTTCACAACGAAATACCTACAGGTGCATTACTTTTAGTTAGCGATCAGCCAATGATTGTGGAAGGTGTTAAGACAATTGAAAGCGATAAAAAGGTAACTCAAAATTTTGTTGATGAGCATTTAAAAATCGGTATCGATTCGTTGAATGAACTTATTAATAATGGTTTAACAGTTAAACATTTAAAATTCGATTAATTCAAAATTCTGTTTTTTTAATATGGACTTCAACGTTATCATGTCTGAACTAAAAAAGAAAATATACCGCCCGGTTTATTTTCTGATGGGTGACGAACCTTATTTTATTGACATTATTTCCGATTATATTGAAAAAAATGTGCTTGATGATACTGAAAAAGAATTTAATCAAACTGTTCTTTACGGAAGGGATATTACTGCTGCCGATGTAATAGGCGCAGCTAAGCGCTTTCCGATGATGAGCGAACATCAGGTCGTTATCATAAAAGAGGCGCAGAATATTAAAGATTTAGTTGGTAAGGATAAGGAAGTAGATACTGTAAAACAAAAAGTAAAAGTTAAATTACCATTTGAATCCTACATCGAAAATCCCCAAAAATCAACCATTCTTGTTATATGTTATAAATACAAGAGTATTGATAAGCGAACGAGTATGGCAAAGCTTATTGATAAAAACGCAGTATTATTTGAATCAAAAAAAATATACGACAATCAAGTTCCCGATTGGATAAATAATTATCTAAAAGGTAAAGAGTATGTTGTTGGTCCTAAAGCAAGCGCTTTACTAACAGAGTATTTAGGCACCAATTTGAGCAAAGTTTCTAATGAGTTAGATAAGTTAATGATTAATCTTCCTCCAAAATCTGAAATTACAGTAGAGCATATTCAATCTAATATTGGAATTAGTAAGGATTATAATGTGTTTGAATTACAAACAGCAATTGGTAAAAAGGAAGTATTGAAGGCAAATCGAATTATTAATTTTTTTGCATCCAACGAAAAAGAGCATCCAATGATTATGACTATTTCATCGCTTTATGGTTACTTCTGTAAATTACTTGCCTATAATTTTTTACAAGATAAATCAAAAGTAAATGTGGCGTCTGTTTTAGGTGTTCATCCTTTTTTTGTTACAGATTATGAGCGAGCTGCCAATAATTATCCAATAAGTAAATTGAAATCCATTTTTGG
Organism: Bacteroidota bacterium; assembly: GCA_947380175.1. GTDB lineage: Bacteria > Bacteroidota > Bacteroidia > 2-12-FULL-35-15 > 2-12-FULL-35-15 > 2-12-FULL-35-15. Next base: position 6,237 of record CANCPZ010000031.1, read on the forward strand.
TTTTTTAAGAGAGTATGATTTGAAATCAAAAGGAGTTGACAGAGGTTCTGCAACCGAAGGAGAACTTTTGAAAGAACTTGTTTTCAAGATTTTGCATTAATAATTAGTGCCTTCGATCATTACAAAAACAGATAAGTAATTAGCATAAAATCCTTTATTTTTTAATATCTATGAACCATTGGCTTGTAAAATCAGAACCATTTAAATATAGTTGGGATACTTTTGTAAAAGATAAAAAAGCCGTATGGGACGGAGTGCGCAATTATGCTGCACGTAATAACATGCGGGCCATGAAAAAGGGTGATCTTCTTTTTTTTTATCATAGCAACGAAGGTTTGGAAATTATTGGAATTGCAAAGGTTTCGAAAGAAGCCTATCAAGACCCAACCACTGATGATACCGCTTGGAGTGTAGTAGAAATTATCCCTTTCAAAAAATTAAAGCGTTCTGTTACACTTGCCGAAATAAAAGCCGATAAAAAATTAGAAGGCATTGAATTGGTTCGCCTAAGTCGGCTTTCGGTAGCATCTATCAAACAACATGAGTTTGATAGGATTTTAGAATTATCCGAAACGAAGATTTAAGATTGTTTATTTACTCTTTTTCTCCGTGTAACTCTTTGCCACCTTCATTTTCCTCTGTGTAATTTTTTGAAACACTTGTTTGCATAGAGGAAAATTTACTCCATTTACAAATCAATTAATTATTATATTTACGATTCTTAAAAAAAAGAACCGTTTTTATTTAAATTAAATACCCCTATAATCGATGCATACAACTATAGATCTATTTAAAAAAATTCTCATCACTTGTTGCATCCTCATTTCTGTAAATGTTATTGCTCAACAAACTACAGGAACTATTCGAGGGTTTGTTTATTTGAAGGATTCTGGCGAACCGATGTTGTTTACCAATGTTGTTATTAAAGGTACTACCATTGGAAATGCAACTGATGTAAACGGCTATTTTTCAATCAGTAAAATTCAGCCAGGTTCCTACACATTAATGGTAGCATCCACATTGGGTTATGATACCTTGCAAGAAGCTTTCACTATAAAAGCCGGTGAAATTGTTACTAAAAAATTATATTTAAATAAATCGGCAGTTAAGTTGAAAGATATTGAAGTATCAGCAGCGCAAGAAGCTAAACAAACCGAAACACAGATTTCGGTCAATAAAATTGACCCAATAGTGATAAAAAAATTACCAACTGTTGGAGGTGAACCCGATTTAGCACAGTATTTACAAGTGTTACCTGGTGTTATTTTTACTGGTGATCAAGGTGGACAATTGTATATTCGTGGAGGTTCGCCAATACAAAATAAAGTGTTGTTGGATGGTATGGTAATTTATAATCCTTTTCACTCTATTGGTTTGTTTTCGGTATTTGATGCAGATATTATTCGAAATGCTGATGTATATAGTGGTGGTTTTGGTGGAGAGTATGGTGGAAGAATTTCATCTATTATGGATATCACCACACGCGATGGAAATAAAAAACGGGTTGCCGGTAAAATTGCTGCAAGTCCTTTTGGAACCAAAGTATTGGTTGAAGGGCCTCTTGTTAAATATTCTGAAACAAGTAAATCTACCGTGTCGTTTATACTCTCGGCTAAAACGTCTTATTTGCCAACTACTTCAAAGGCATTGTATTCTTACATTGATCCAAATGGTTTGCCTTTTAGTTTTAACGACTACTATGGTAAAGTTTCTTTTAATGGCAATAATGGAAGTAAATTAAACTTATTCGGATTTAACTTTAATGATAAGGTAAGTTATCAATCAATTCAAAATATGAATTGGGATTCGTACGGAGGAGGGGGTAATTTTTTATTAGTACCTCAAAATTCGCCTATTTTGGTTAATGGTAACTTTGCTTATTCACAATACAAAATAAAATTAACTCCTGAAGGGCAATCAACTAAAAGTAGCGCCATTAAAGGGTTTAATATGGGTGTAGGCTTTACTTATTTTATGGGTAAAAATGAATTGAATTACGGTATTGATGTAAATGGATTCAGGACTGATTTTGATTTTTCTAACTCTTTAAATAGACACATTTCACAAGCCGATAATACTACCGAAATTGGTGGATACGTAAAATATAAATGGGTTTCCCAGCATAAAAAATTATTGTTAGAGCCCAGCATCCGTTTTCAGTACTACGCATCTCTTGCAAGTGCTTCACCAGAGCCTCGTTTAGCAATGAAGTATAATGTAACAAAGAAAATTCGTTTCAAATTTGCAGCAGGTATGTATTCTCAAAACCTTATTGCTGCTAACTCCGATAGAGATGTTGTTAATTTATTTTATGGTTTCCTTTCGGGACCAGACAATTTACCATCAACTTTTGTGGATAAAAATGGAACGGTTCAGGATGTAAAAACAAAATTGCAAAAAGCAAATCATTACATAGCAGGTGTTGAATTTGATTTGACCAGGCATTTGGATTTGAATATAGAAGTGTATCGCAAAGATTTTACTCAATTAACTAACCTGAATTCTAATAAAGTTTTTGACGATACACCTGATAATTCGGCAAAACCAGATGCTTTGAAAAAAGATTTTATTATTGAAACAGGCAGGGCTCAAGGTATTGATGTGGTATTGAAATACGATTACAAACGTTTATATGTTTGGTTTGTTTATTCATTAGGTTACGTAACACGTTTTGATGGTGGAGTTTTGGATGCTGCTGGTAAACCATTAACATATCGTCCTAATTTCGATCGCAGGCATAATGCTAATTTAGTTGCATCCTACACATTTGGTAACGATTTAAACTGGGAATTTGATGCACGTTGGAATATAGGGTCAGGCTTTCCTTTTAAACCAACGGGTGGTTTTTACGAAGATCAAAATTTTAGTAATGGTGTAAATACCAATTATACTTCATCAAATGGAGATTTAAATTATTTTTTTGATCAGAGTCAGGTAAAGGAGTTGCCTTGGTATCACCGTTTGGATATTAATATTAAACGCACGTTTCATTTTTTTGAAAACACAAAGCTAGAAGCAGCTGTTGGAGCAACCAATGTTTACAGTCGTAAAAACGTGTTTTATTTTGATAGGGTTCAATACAGTCGTGTAGATCAATTACCCATATTGCCAACTGTTAGTTTGGTGATGACGTTTTAAATAGTTTAGGTAATTATTTTATATTCCTAAACACGATTTTTTTCAGTTCAATAAAAACTCATTTTTTGAAGCATATTTTTTGTAATTTTGCACGACATCCAAATTTCCTCTGGTCAGGGTAAAATCCAAAAAATATAATAATACTATGTCTTCATCTGTTAAATACATCTTTGTTACGGGAGGTGTAACGTCTTCATTAGGAAAAGGAATACTTGCTGCATCTTTAGCAAAATTGCTTCAGGCAAGAGGCTACACGGTTACTATTCAAAAATTAGATCCATATATCAATGTTGATCCAGGAACATTAAACCCTTACGAGCATGGTGAATGTTTTGTAACGGATGATGGTGCTGAAACCGACTTGGATTTAGGGCATTATGAGCGTTTTTTGAATGTTCCTACATCGCAGGCAAACAACGTTACTACTGGTCGTATTTATCAATCAGTAATTGAAAAAGAAAGACGAGGTGATTTTCTTGGAAAAACAGTTCAAGTAATTCCGCACATTACGGATGAAATAAAAAATCGAATCAAGATTTTAGGTAAAACAGGTAATTACCAATTTGTAATTACCGAAATTGGTGGTACCGTTGGTGATATAGAATCATTGCCTTATGTTGAGGCTGTTCGCCAATTAAAATGGGAGTTGGGGTCTGATGCAATGGTTATACATCTTACATTGATTCCATATTTATCTACCACAGGCGAATTAAAAACAAAGCCAACACAACATTCTGTAAAATTATTATTGGAATATGGTGTTCAGCCTGATGTTTTGGTTTGCAGAACAGAGCATGCTTTAAATAAAGAAATCAGAAATAAAATTGCCTTATTTTGCAATGTTGCACCAAATGCGGTTATTGAAGCACGTGATGCAAGTACCATTTATGAAGTACCTTTATTAATGGAAGAAGAGCAGTTGGATGTGGTTGTATTGAATCAGGTAAAAATGCCTGTTACCGAAAATTTAGATCTTGGAAAATGGAACGAGTTTCTGAATAAATTTAAAAATCCAAAACAATCAGTAAAGATTGGATTGGTTGGTAAATATGTTGAATTGAAAGAGGCTTACAAGTCTATTTCGGAGGCTTTTATTCATGCAGGAGCGGCTAACGATTGTAAAGTTGAAATTGATTGGATACATTCCGAAAGTATTAACGATGAAAATGTTGCTGATAAATTTAAAGGTTTAAATGGGATTTTAGTAGCACCAGGATTTGGACAGCGTGGAATAGAAGGAAAGATTGTTGCTATAAAATATGCCCGCGAAAATAAAATTCCATTTTTAGGAATTTGTTTGGGAATGCAATGTGCTGTTATAGAATTTGCTCGTAATGTTTTAGGGTTTAAAGATGCTAATTCTACTGAAATGAACCCGGGAACAACTAATCCTGTTATTGATTTGCTGGAGGCGCAAAAGAAAATAACAAACAAAGGAGGTACTATGCGTTTAGGTGCATACCCTTGTAATGTTTTAGAAGATACTAAAGGTTGGGACGTTTATAAGCAGAAAGAGATTTCTGAACGTCATCGCCATCGTTATGAATTTAATAATGAATATACAAATGATTTTGCAAAAGCCGGAATGATTGCCTCAGGCATTAATCCGGAAGGAGGATTGGTAGAAATTGTTGAAATAAAAGATCACCCTTGGTTTGTTGGTGTTCAGTTTCATCCCGAATATAAAAGTACTGTTGCTAATCCACATCCTTTATTTGTAAGTTTTGTAAAGGCTGCAATTGGTTAGTTAGATCAACTGATTATTTTTTCGATTTAAAAACGCATAACTAGATGTTGTGCGTTTTTTTTATTGCAAAAGACATTATATAAGTTTAAAGCCATTTTTATTAATAAGCTTTATAATATTTTTAAATCGTTGATTTTATTTGTTTTCTTCTTCAGATGTAAGGTCGTCTATTTTAATGTATTTATTATGGCAATTAGTCCTGCTTTAGTTCCATTAAAATACTCACCATTTTTATAAAATGGTGTAATTACATTGTCTATAATATTTTTTGTTTGAAAATCAGTTAACTGTTTTTCAATTCCAAATCCATTTTGAATGCGCATTCTTCTATATTCTGAAGAAATAGCAATCAAAATGCCATTGTTTTTTTCTTTTTTACCAATTTCCCATTTTTGAGCTATTAATAATGTTAGTTCTTCAAAGTTTTTGTTTGCAACCAAAATTGTATCCAAAGTTATGATAGCAATCTCAATGGATGTATGTTTTTCAAAATTGTTAACGATAGAATCTAAAATTGTTTCCTCTTCTTCTGAAAATAGGTTTTCGTAGTCGCTAATAAAGTGATAAGGGTTTGTTATGTTTTGAGGCTGATAATAGTTGCTTCGTGATAATTCGGCTTTAAAATGATCGCGAATATTTTCGGGTGAATTTTCAATATTATTTACTAATGTATCTCCAATAATATCAATGTTAACTTGAGCTGAAGTGGAAGAACCCAATAAAATAAGAAATAATATTTTTATTATTTTCATTTGAACGATTAATGTGAGCTTGTATTTATAATGTTGTTGGTATTTGGTGTTAGAGTTTAAGGCCAATAATCAATATGTCATCTGTTTGCTCTGTATTGCCTTTCCAATCGGTTATTGCATTGTTAATAATTTCTTTTTGGCTTATCATTGTGTGATGCGCATTCGAGGATATTAACTGAAGAAGTCTTTTGGTCATAAATTTTTTATTTGACGGCCCTCCAAATTGGTCAACGATACCATCAGAGTAAAGATAAATTCGATCACCTTCTTCTATCGGAAATTCATTTAAAACAAACTCATAAATTTCCGAAACATTACCACTAATACCATAAGAAGAAGATTTTATTTTTTCTAAGTTGTTTTTATTAGCTATAATGATTGGCCTGCCAGCTCCAGCATATTCAAGTTTTTTTTCCTTTTTATAATACGTACAAATTGCCACTTCTAAACCATCCTGAATAGTTATATTAGAAAATTCATTTCTAAATGCTTTTTTAAACTCACTAACCATTTCATTTAATATTAGATTTGGCTTTATGATGCCTTTCGAATCAATAATATTATGAATGATATTAGCACTTATCATACTCATCATAGCGCCTGGAACACCATGTCCTGTGCAATCGCCACAAATAAAAATTAGTTGATCACCAACTTCTTTAATGAAATAAAAATCTCCGCCAATTGATTCTTTAGGGCGAAAAATAACAAAGTTTTCTTTGAATAATGCATTAATTACTTCTGCTTTGGGCAAAATAGCTTGCTGTATATTTTGGGCGTATCGTAAACTCGCTGAAAAATCAGAATTTACTTCTTTCAACGAAGAGTGTTCTTCCGTAATTTTAGAAATAACTTTTTTATTAGTCTTATATTTTGAACTTAATTTAATGCATAATTTAAGTTTTGCTTTAATAAGTTGAGGGTCGACTGGTTTTGCTAAAAAATCAATAGCGCCCGAATCAATTCCTTGTATTACTTTTTCTTTGTCAGAGCCTAATGCAGAAAGAAAAATGATAGGTATGTTTTTAGTAAACTCATTTTCTCCAAGAGTTTTGGCTACTTCAAAACCGTCCATTTCAGGCATTTGAACATCTAAAACAATACAATCGTATTGAAGTTTTAGAGCCATCTCAATTGCTAAAGCACCCGAATTTGCTTTGTGTATAATGTATCCTTCAAATTTTAAAACGGCAGTTAAAGAAAAAATATTATCCTCTAAATCATCAACAATTAATATAGTCGGTAAATTATTATTTAATTCTTTTTCATTTTTAATGTCATTAACATAGTTTGATAAATGGTGTTTTGAGGCTTCTAAAAGCATGCCTGCAATTTTTGGAATGTCAGCAATAACATTTGGGTTAAACAAATTTATAGCCGCCATTGGCATTGTTGCTACTGAAGCCGAATCGGGAGATTGGACAATACTAAGACCACCACAATCGTGAATTTTTTTTAACCCAGTTGCTCCATCCGAATTTGCTCCTGAAAGCAAAATGCCAATGCAACGATTGCCATATACTTTTGCAAAGACCTCAAATGTTACATCAATACTAGGTCTTGAGTAATTTACTTTTTCAGAATAATCTAAACTACACAACCCATCGTTATCAATAAGCAAATGGTAATCGCCAGGAGCAATATAAATATGAGCTGGTTTTAGTTGCATTTTATCCTGCAATTCAATTACAGGAACTTTTGCTTTTCTACTTAATACATCTTCTAAATGATGTTCTGCTGTATTTTTTCTATGCAATACAACCACAATTGCAAAAGGATAATCCTTAGGAATAAAAGGAAATATATTCATAATCACTTCAATACTTCCTGCAGAACCTCCAAATATGATTACACCTTCTTTTTCCATATCTTCCATTTAGCATTTAACGTTTGCATCCTATTTTCAATAGGCGAAAACATAATTGTTTCTTTAGAACCGATGGCTAAAATTCCATTTTCATTCAGGCTATTATAAAACATTTGCAAAACATTATCTTGTAATACCTTGTTAAAATAAATCAATACATTTCTACAAATTATTAAATCAAAGTGGTTAAATGCACTATCGGAAACTAAATTGTGAGTGCTGAAAATAATATTAGATTTTAAATCTTCGTTAATTAAAATTTCTCCGTTTGATACGCTGTAATAATCCGATAATTTATTTGTTCCTTCACTATCTCGATAATTAATTTCGTTTTCCTGAAAAGATTCGATGCTGTATTTACCCAATCTGGCAGTGTCTAAAACTGATTGATTAATATCTGTGGCGTAAATAATACTTTTATTTAATAAATTATGTTCTTTGAGTAAAATAGCCATTGAATAAACCTCTTCTCCTGTAGCGCATCCCGCATGCCATATTTTAATTAGGGGTAACTTATTTAGTGTAGGAACTAATTCACTTCTGATAGTGGCAAAAAAAGTAGGATCTCTAAATATTTCAGTTACATTAACGGTAATTTCCTCAATCAAATTATTTATCATCGAAGAGTCATTCATTAAATCTTGCAGAAGTTGCTTGAAGTCTGAAATTTTATTTAAATCAATGTATCTTTGAAATCTTCTATGTAAGGATGGCATTGAATAGTCAGAAAAATCATAACCACTATAGTCATTGATTAGCATAATGAGTTCATCTACTTCACTTGCTCCAATTTGAAAAGTAGCTATTTGTGTCATTTTTTATTTATTAATGTATTTATTTTATTGACCAACACGTTAATATCAATTGGTTTAGTGCAGTAATCATCAGCACCGGCTTCAATGCAGCGTTCCATATCCCCTTTCATGGCTAATGCGGTTAGGGCAATTACTTTGCTGTTTTTTAAGTGTTCATCTTGTCGTATAATTTCTAACGTTTCAAAACCATCCATCACAGGCATCATCATATCTAATAATACCACATCTACATTGATTTGTTGAAGTTTATCTAAACATTCTTGACCATCGCTAGCGGTTTCAACTTTAATTTTTTTTGCTTTTAAATATGCCGATAGTGCAAAAATATTTCGCTCGTCATCATCTACTAAAAGTACTTTTATTTGCTCATTCATTTTGCTTATTTTTTGTCACTATTTAATATCCATATTTTTATTAACGAAATCAATAAATCAGCATCAATAGGTTTAGATACATAATCTGATGCGCCATTGCTAATACATTTTTCTCTTTCATCTGCGTGATTTCGAGCTGTTAACGAAATAATAGGAATATTCCCCCCGTTTTCTAATTTTCGGATTTCGCTGATTGCTTCGCATCCATTCATTTCAGGCATCATCATATCCATTAAAATTAATGAAATATCTTTGTTGTTTTTCCACGCTTCAATGGCTTCTTTACCATTGGTTGCGTGGATTATTTCTGCTTTTTGAGTTTCTAAAATTTTACTTATCGAAAATCTATTTTCGGCATCATCATCAACAAGTAAAATTTTCTTTTTTTCTAAAGCTTTTGCCGAAATAATTGCAGGGCGCATTTTTGTTGAAGCATCTTTTTTAGTAATATAATGTAAAAAAAGCGACATTTCATCAATGATGTTAGAATAGCTTTTTACTATTTTTAATATAAAGGAATCATTGTATTGGTTAATTCTTTTTGTATCTAAAGTGGATAAATATGTATTGCTTAATACCAAAACTGGCATTAATTTATTAGGTAAAACCGTTGTTAGTTTTTCTAATAAATTGGAAACTTTTGCTCTCCTTGTATCAACATCAATAATAATTGCATCAAAATGGTTTTGGCTAATTGAATTGTTAAGTTCATTATCTGGATTAAATGAAATTAGTTCAATTTTGCGTTCTTTTAAAAATTCGGTCATTGCCAATGCATGCTCTTTTTTGTCTGAAAATAAAGCTATTTTACCTGTTTCTTTAGTTGCAATTTCTTCGAGCGAACGAAATACATTTTGCATGTTGTCTGCAGAGATAGGTTTATTCGTAAAATCGATAGCGCCAGATTCCTTTATTGTTTTTGAATCTAAATCCTGAGATGAAACAATGTGTACTGGTATGTGTTTAGTTTCTGCAAAATCTTTTAGTTCTTTAAGTACTTCCCAACCATTTTTTTTAGGCAGGTGTAAGTCAAGAATAATGCCGGTAGGAATATACTTTTTAGCTAGTTCAACAGCTTCGTTTCCATTAAGTGCAATTAGTACTTTATACCCGCTGCTTTTAGCTGATTTTTGTAAAATTTTTACAAAATAAATATCATCTTCAACAATTAAAATTGTTTTATCTTTTGTCTCAACTAAATTTCTATCATCATCCACTAAAATAGAAATATCAGATTCTTTATCGGTTGATAAATTAGGTGCTACTGTTAAATTTAAAGTAGAACTATTTATTTTAATTGGTTTTTTTATATTTTCAGGCGAATAATTAATAGGAATAGTAATGGTAAAATTACTACCTACCCCAACTTCACTTTCTAAGGTAATTTCACCACCTAGTAAATGTGAAATTTCTTTACTGATTGATAGCCCTAGACCAGTTCCGCCGTATTTGCGTTTTGTTGTACCATCCGCTTGTTGAAACGCTTCAAAAACAAACCCGTGTTTTTCTTTTGGAATACCAATACCTGTATCAACAACAGAGAATGATATTGTTTTTTCTTCTTGGTTTAACGAAATAGTTAAATTTACTTTTCCTTTTGGACTAAATTTAAAAGCGTTTGATAACAAATTTTTTACAACCTGATCTAATCGCATTTTATCCGTGTATATGCTTTCTGGGCAATTGGCACTTATAGAAACAACAAATTCAATTTCTTTATCTTTTGCAATTGGACTAAACAAAGACTGGATATCGCCTGTAAATTTATTTAAAAACAATGTTTCGGTATTTAAATCCATTTTCCCGGATTCAATTTTAGATAAATCTAAAATATCATTTATCAATTCTAAAAGACTATTGCCTGCTTTATTAATAACGGCAGCGTATTCTATTTGGTCATCACTTAAATTTTCATCTAAATTATCTTGTAATAATTTACTTAATAGCAAAATGGAATTAAGCGGGGTTCTTAATTCGTGGCTCATATTAGCCAAAAATTCCGACTTGTATTTACTACTTAGAGCGAGCTGGTCAGCTTTTCTTTTTAAATCAGTTGTAGCAGCAACAAGTAAATTATTCTTTTCATTAAAGGCATGATTTTTTTCTTCAACTAGTTTTGTTTTTTCTTCTAATTCTTTATTACTCTGCATTAATTCCTCTTGTTGCACTCTTAATTCTTCATCAGAGGCTTGCAGTTTTTGAGTTTGTGCTTCGAGTTCTGTATTAGATTCTTCTAGTTCACGCTGTGAAGCTAATAGTAATTCTGTTTGTTTTTTTAAGGCTTCGCTTTCTTTTTGTTTTGTAATATCAAATCGAATTGCGACATACTTTTCTATTTTACCAGTATTATTTTTAAAAGGCATAATGGTGGTATCTACCCAATAATATTTGCCTGTTTTACTTACATTTAGTATTTCACCTTGCCAAAAAAGTCCGCTACTAATAGCTTTCCACATTCCTTTAAAAAGCCCATCAGGTTGTTTTCCGGATTTAAGTATACGGTGGTTTTTGCCAATTAACTCTTCTCTTGAATATTCTGAAATTGAACAGAAAAAATCATTGACGAAAATAATATTTCCATCAGCGTCTGTTTCAGAAACAATAGCTGCTTTATTAAGTACTTCTATTTGCTGATTTAAATTTAAAGTAATACTTTCTAGTTGTATTCTTTGTTCCTTTAATTCTGAAATATCGTAACCAATTTTAAGTATTTTATAAACCTTTTCATTTTCGTCGAATACAGGGGTATAGCTAGCTTGCAAACAAATGTTTTTACCATCTTTCGTAACTCTGCAAAATTCTCCAATTTCGTTATTGCCAGCATTTAAATTTTCCCAAAAACCTGAAAATTCTGTTTCATAATTAATGTCTTTACTAATTAATATTTTATGGTGCTTACCTACAAGTTCTTCTTTTGTATAGCCAGTTAATTGCAGAATTAAATCATTTGCAAAAACAATGTTTCCTTTAGGATCAAACTCAATTACTAAGGCCGATTTGTTAATCGCTTTTATTTGATTCTGAAGTTCTTGTTCTTTTTTGTCTAGCTTCAAGAATAAATTCTCTAACTCTGTTTTTCCAATAATTGTATTTATATAAATAGAAATTGATTCATTTACTTCTTCTATAAAACTTAACTCTAATGGGGTAAATACATTTAGTTTTCCTAGTTCAACAAAGCCCACTAGTTTTTCTGACGAGAAAAATGGAATGATTACAATTGTAGCTACTTTTGCGGAACCTAAAGAGGTAGAAATTTTAAAATAAGATTTATCAATATCATTTACAACAATCATTTTTTTGTTTTTTATGACACTATGTAAAAACGAATTGTCTTTTTCTATAATAACAGGTGTCTGACCTGTAGTTCCTGCTGAATTGATTAGTGTTAATGTATGTTCATCTTTAATGCAATAAAATGTACCAAGTTGACAACCTAGAAAATCAAAGAAAAAATCAAGGATGTCTTTTCCAAAAGTATCCATATTTTTATCTCCTCTTAAAATATGCATCAAGTGTTCTTTACCATTTTGCCTCCAACTATTTTCAGAATGCTGCGCTGTTAAATAAATTAAATTTTCATTAATTTTATTTATTGCCGTACCTACAGAATCTTTTTTTGACATAATATTTTGCTCGGATTTTAAATGTAAAAACTATTCTATATTTTTAGTAAATTGAATAAATAAAATTAAGTTGTATTAACTCTAAAATATCTGATTTACTTAATAAGTATAGAATCTATACAAATTTAAATATATTTTGGTGTGGATGTAAAATTGCTCAACTATTCCAGTTTTA
>CANCPZ010000032.1 GCA_947380175.1 Bacteroidota bacterium
TTTACAAGCTGTACTTGACAAAAAAATTGTACCTACTGCTGAACAATTAGAACTATTATCAAAAAATCAGATAAGTGCTTCAAATCCTGTATTTGTTGGATTTGAAATCCATAACCTATATGAATTTTTTATGGTATTTGTTGTTCTTACCGGAATTGCAGCAATCATTTTATTTTTATTACGACCAGTTTTAAAACGAATGATGCACGGTGTTAACTAATTTTGCTTAGCTATAAAATAAGAAGGTCAAACATTTAAAATGTTTGACTTTCTTATTTTATATGGTTTAACAACCCTAAAGAAAAAGAAAGTGTTTTAGGGATTTCTTACAATGAACACAATCGCATGGTTATTATCTAAAATCCTAAATAATAATCTTTTGTAAGAGCCTTGTATTCGGGAGTATAAGAATGGCGCTCATCCTGCTCAATAACAATAACGTTTTCCGAAAAAGTTTTACGAATAAATTCAAAACGCATCAATAAGCGTTTTTCTGATTTATCAGAACGCGTTTTAACCCTTGTGAGTTTGGTTAAAAACAATTTGCGTTCTTCGGCCATATCTCTAAATAGTTCGCCTTCTTTTGTAGGAAGAATTACATAAAATTTTCCTGTAGTGTTAAGCAATTTAAGTACACCATTTAACAAATCTGCATAAGCCAACTGATCGGTATGTCGGGCATTTGTTCTAGATTCCTCTATAGCCTTTGAAGAGTCGACAAAATAAGGGGGATTACTTACAATTAAATCGTATTTTTTATTGCTTTCGAATTCAAATTTTTGCAACGCAATATGATGAATGAAAATACGATCTTTCCATATAGATTGTTTCGCATTTTCGGCAGCTTGTATAGCGGCATTTTCGTCAATATCTATTGCATCAATGTAAGCTCCCGATTTTTGAGCAAGCATTAAAGCAATGATTCCTGTGCCTGTACCTATATCTAAAATGGATTTTATATTATCGGTATTAACCCATGAGCCCAATAAAACAGAATCTGTACCCACTTTCATGGCGCATTTATCTTGAAGAATTTTAAATTGCTTAAAAACAAATTCCTGACTCGGCATAAATGTACATTGAAGTATTTTTATTTATAAAAATCAGAAAAAATAAATTTAAAAAATAGAATCTCACAATAAAGTTAAACTAATTTTTATAAAACGCTACAATTTCAAATTTTGATTCAAATAAAACTAAAATCAATTATCCTGTTTTAATCAAGATCTGTTTCAATTTCACTTTCAAGATCTTCTTTTTCTCCAATATATATATCTATCAAACCTTCTGGAGCATTTAGGTTAATTCGCTTTATTTCGCGATCAATCGAAATAATAAATTCTTCTTTTGCGGGTATTAAGATTTCACTTTCTTTGTGTTTTATTTGAAAAATTATTTGTTGTGGGAAATCCAACACTCCTGTAATCAATCCCAACTCTCCATAAACTTTATCAATGGCTGTGTAACCAACAATTTCATGAAAATAAAACTTTTTGCCGCTTAAAGGGGGCAATGAACTTAATGGTAAATAAAGACCTGATTTTACAATCTCCTCTGCTTTATCTATGGTATCAATCCCTTCAATACTTACCACAGCTGTTGTTCCTCGTAGCTGAATATTTTGTATGAAAAAAGGCACGAGTGTATTATTGCGCTCTACAAATACTGATTTAAGTTTGTTGTAAAAATTTGGATTGTCAACATCTAAAACAAATGCCAATTCTCCTTTGTTGCCAATACGTTTAGAAATATAACCTAAATTAAAACATTCGTTTTTTGTCATGATATTTTTTATTCAATAAATTCAATACTCATACAAATATTGTATTGAGTTTACTAAATTTATTAATCGCAGGCAAAGTTAAGTCGAAAGATATTGTTTTCAAAACTTTGTTTTTTTTACCAAAAGGTCTTAAAAAAAATTAAACAAGCAATTAATAATTGGAGTTTGAATTATCCGATATTAAAATGCAATTATAAAAATGGAATGGTTTGTGATACTAATCATTGTAACTGTTTCTGATTTACTTAATTTTACAAAAAAATATTACAATGAAAAAAGCAATTTTATTTTACATTACAATAGGGTTTACTTTATTAAGTTCTTCTGTTTTTTCACAATCACAAATTAAAGATTCGTTAGGGTTAATTGGCGACAATCTTAATTTATATGGCGTTTTAAATATATTTCAGGAATCTAAAACATTGGAAGAGTTTGAAGCTAAATTAAATTCACCGGAATCGAAAATTAACAATTTGGATTTGAATGAGGATAATAAAACAGATTACATAAAAGTTGTTGATAATATTCAAGGGTCTTCTCATGCTATTGTATTGCAGATTGAGTTAAGTGAAAAAGAGGCACAAGATGTTGCTGTAATTCAAGTTGATAAAGATAGTAATGGCAAAATAAAAACTCAGATTGTTGGTGATGAACAATTATATGGGAAAAATTATATTATAGAACCTAAAGAGTTTGAACAAAAAACTACTATATCAGGAAACACAATCAATCCAGGATACACAGGAGATGAAAAAACGGTAATAAATAACACCACAAATAATTATTATGATAATGACAACTTCAATCCAAATCATCTAAAAAATGATTATTACCCTATAAGTAATTGGCATATATGGGCTTATTTGTATGCACCAAGTTATGTTATCTATGTATCTCCATTTCATTGGGGTGTATATCCTCACTATTGGAACCCTTGGGCTCCTTTATATTGGCATGAATATTACGGTTATCATTATCAACGATATGGGTATTATCACAAAACAAATTTATGCCGAACACCAATTGCAAATAGCTATTACGGACCTCGAAGAAGTTTTTCCTCTTCAGTTAGTCAACGTTCTATTTCAGGAACTTACAGAACTACTTATGGGAGAAGAGATTTATTAACAAAATCAATGCATAAAGATAAAATTATAGGTGGAAGTAGAAATGAACAACAAAATAATAACATTCGAAGAACAGATAAAAATGGGAGAAATGAAATACCCAAAAAAAACAGAAATGAAAATACGCCACAAAGAAATTTTAATGAACAAGGCAAACCTCCTGTTCGACTAGAGCCAAAGTTACAACCTCGCTCGCAACCAAGGAATCAAACTGATCGTCCAAAAACAGGGGGAAGAAGAAAATAAAAATAGAATCTATTAACGGATAATTCAATAGTTCAATAATTCGCCAATTACTTTAGAAACCTTTGTTGCATTTGGTAACATTGTAGTTTCTAAAATAGAGTTTAATGGTATTGCAGGTAAATTTTCTGCTCCAATTACTTCAACAGGGGCATCTAAAAACTCAAAACATTTTTTAGAAATACGACCTGCTAGAGCTTGGGGAAAACCATTGTTATATGGTTCTTCGGTAAGCACGATACATTTACCATGTTTTTTTACTGAGGCCAAAATTGTTTCTTCATCTAAAGGATTTAAAGTTCTTAAATCAACAATTTCAATTTGATTTAAAAAATCTTTACTTGCATTTTTTGCCCAATAGACACCCATTCCATAAGTAATGATGGTTAATGTTTGTTTAGCTTTAGAAGCATCTACCTCCTGAACCATTCTGGCTTTTCCTAAAGGAATAATATAATCTTCATCGGGCTCAATGGTTTTTGCATCTTCAGTACCTTTTATTTTACTCCAATACAATCCTTTATGCTCAAGCATTATAACAGGATTTGGGTCGTAATATGCCGCTTTAATCAACCCTTTTAAATCAGCTCCTGTTGAAGGATAACAAATTTTGATTCCGCGAATATTTGTCAAAATACTTTCTACACTCGAAGAATGGTATGGTCCGCCACTACCATATGCACCAATGGGTACACGAATAATCGTGCTTACAGGCCATTTACCATTAGATAAATAACATGAGCGACTAACTTCCGTAAATAACTGATTTAATCCAGGCCATATGTAATCGGCAAACTGAACTTCTACAATTGGTTTGCAACCTACTGCACTCATCCCAACGGTACTACCAATAATAAATGCTTCTTGAATAGGTGTGTTAAAAACACGATGATCTCCAAAAGTTTGCGCTAAGGTTGCCGCTTCGCGAAACACTCCACCCAAGCGCCCCCCTACATCTTGTCCGTAAAACAAGCATTCTGGATGTTTTGTCATTAATTCTCTGATTGCAAACAAGGCAGAATCAACCATAACCGTTTTTTCTTTCCCTTTAGGTTCGCGTTCCCCTTTTTCTACTAAAACTGGAGTTGGAGCAAAATCGTGATCAAATAAATCTTCGGGCCTTGGATCTTCAGCTAATAAAGCTTTTTGATAATGCTCTTCCACTTTTTGTTTTGCATCATTTTCTATTTTAGTTAATTCTGCTACTTCAAAACCGGCTACAATCAATTGATTTCGAAATTTTGGAAATGGGTCACGTTTGTTGGCCTCATCTAAATCATCGCGATACCATTCTTTACGAACACCAGAAGTATGATGATTTAATAAAGGAACCTTTGCATGAATTAAAAAAGGCCTTCGTTCTTTACGGATAATTGCAATTACTTCTTTAATTGTATTATATGATTTTTCAAAATCTGCACCATCAATTGTCCGTGTTTCAAGCCCCTTAAAACCTCTTGCATATTCGCTTGCATCTTGTGCTCGTATTTCTTTTGCGTTTGCCGATATATCCCATTCATTATCCTGAACCAAATAAAGTATGGGCATTTTTTTTAGCACAGCCATCTGAAAAGCCTCAGCTACTTCGCCTTCGGTAATACATGCATCGCCTAGCGAACAAACTGCAATGGGTTTATCATCGCCATAATCAAATAATAAGTTTTGTTTTTCTAAATATTGAATACCCATTGCAACACCTGTGGTTGGAATTGCCTGCATTCCTGTAGCAGAAGACTGCATTGGAATTTTTGGCATATTATCTCTTTTTAAACTTGGATGACAATAATAGGTTCGTCCACCACTAAAAGGATCGTCGCGCTTTGCAAGCAGTTGCAACATTAATTCGTAAGGCTGCATTCCTATTCCAAGCAACATGCTATCATCGCGATAATAAGCAGACAAAAAATCCTGTGCTTTTAGCTGTAACCCCATTGCTAGCTGAATTGCTTCGTGACCGCGTGATGTAGCGTGAACGTATTTAGAAGTAATTTCTTTATTTAGTTCATACAGTTCTGTCATCGATTTTGCGGTACACATTAATTCAAATGCTTTCAGCAAAATTTCTTCAGAAATTGAGGACTTTATTTTTCGTTTATTATCAACCATTGTTTGTTCCAGAATAAAAATAAGTTTTGTTAAATCTACATTTTATTATATTAAATTCCAACGCACCCAACTTATACAATACATTATTTTGCAATCAATGTTTTTTTCAAAATAAAAAAATCAAAACCAAATACATAAATGATTAAAACCAATTTTAGTATTGGTTAAGTCGAAAAAAACGGCTCTACTTTCGGTACTTCTCCGTTAATTGAAAAACGTGCGTTAAAATATCTTGTTCAATTATATCGAATTCCATATTTCTTCGATTAAACACACGTGAAGCTACTTCAAACGCATCGCTTATTTTATAGGTAGTAAAACCAGCAGCTCCTCCCCAAGAGAAGGATGGAACAAAATTCCGAGGGAATCCTGCACCAAAAATATTGGCATTAACACCAACCACAGTACCTGTATTAAACATGGTATTGATTCCGCATTTACTATGATCGCCCATTATTAAGCCACAAAATGTTAAACCGGTGTTTACAAAACGTTCTTTTTCGTAATTCCATAATTTAACATCGGCATAATTATTTTTAAGATTTGAATTGTTGCTATCGGCTCCAATGTTGCACCATTCACCAAGTACTGAGTTTCCTAAAAAACCATCGTGCCCTTTATTTGAATAACCTAATATTACCGAATTATTAACCTCCCCTCCCACTTTACTATGAGGACCAATGGTTGTAGGGCCATATATTTTTGCGCCTAATTTTAAAGTTGAATGTTCGCATAAAGCCAGAGGACCTCTAACAATAGCTCCTTCCATAATTTCAGCATCTTTTCCAATATAAATTTTACCTGTACTTGCATTTAAAATAGCGCATTCTACAATTGCTCCCTCTTCAACAAAAATGTTTTCGAACCCCATAATTTGATTTGTTGAACTTAATGGTTGAGATTTACGACCTGAAGTAATCAATTCGAAATCAGCATTTATAGCATCGCCATTTTTTGAAAAAACATCCCAAGGATACTCTACTCGCATTGGATTTGACATTGCTTGTATTTGAGAGAAATTTTCAATCTCATTAAAATTGAATTTTTGCAAATTACCAGTATTAGCAGCCAAAACAATATTTGATAATACCAAAACTTGATTTGGCAACAATGTTTTTATCTCCTCAAGCAAATTTTTATCTGGGCAAACAGAAGCATTTATCCAAACATTATCACTGTCGATAGCAAATTGCAAAGGATATTTAGCACTTAAATAATCTTCTGTTTTAGTTGATGTTTTTGTATCCAACATCCTTTCCCATTTTTCGCGGATGGTTAAAATACCAATGCGAATATCAGCAACAGGCCTTGTAAAAGTTAATGGTAATAAATTTTTCCGGGTATTATCGTCAAATAAAATAAAATTCATTGTAATAAAATTAAAAGATTAAAGTTTAACTAATAGGCTTATTAATTTAGATTCGATTCCACTTTATTTAGCATGGTTATATACGTATCAACCTGCCGTAAAAAATATTTTATATTTTCTGTATTATCAGCATCAATCATCATATCATAAACTGCAGTATTATTTTCGTCGTATTTACCAACCTTAAAAGACGCCTTAGAAAATGCAGCAATGTATTTTAAAGAAAAATGATCATGAACATTCAAGTCGATTAACAGATCGTACTTTTCTTCCATAAAATTTTTAAATATTGCAGCTGATGGTTTACCAAACCAATTTAATTCTTTGTTTGAAAAAAAATCATATTCCAATTTTGAATATGTAAGTCCCGGGATTTCTTTTGCATTAAAATATCCAATTACCTTTACCTTTTTTAAGTGTTCGCGCAAAAAAACAACATACCGCTTTACAATATCAAAATCTTCGGAATTTGATGCATCAAATAAAATTCCAACTGTTTTAATTTCGTTAAAATTAAATTTGGTTGACTTTATTTCACGATGTAAACTTTTTAACTCACTTTTTAGTATATAATTTGCGATTGTATTTTTTATTTTTTTTATCATACCCATCGAATTAAGCCCACGTAAATCTAAATTTACAAAAGGATAATTAATTGTGTTATTTTATTCAATCATATTTATTAAATCGTCTTCCGAAATTATTTTAACAGCAAGCTTTTCGGCCTTCTTTAATTTTTCGGGCCCCATATTATCTCCAGCAATTAAATAGCTTGTTTTACCTGAAATAGAAGCAACATTTTTACCTCCATTTTGCTCAATTGTTTTTTTTAGATCATCTCTCGAAAATTTGCTAAACGTTCCAGAAATTACAAATGTTAAGTCTTTTAACTTGTTGCTAGTATTAACCAACTGCTCTTCAGATAATTGAAATCGCAGTCCGAAAGATTTTAATTTTTCTATAATTTCAACACAACGTTGATCTGCAAAATATGCAATTATTGTTTGTGCTGTTTTTTCACCTATATCACCTACTTCAAGCAATTGCTCTAAAGTAGCGTTTTGTAGCGCAACTATATTTTTGAAATAATAAGCTATTTTTTTTGCTGTTGTTTCGCCAATATGTCTAATTCCAATACCGTATAAAACAGATTCGAACGGAATATTTTTAGATGCTTCTAAGCCTGCCAATAGATTGTTTGCGCTCTTTTCGGCCATGCGATCGAGCTTCAATAAATCTTCTTTTTTAAGTTGGTATAAATCGGCTATGTTTTTAATTAAACCTGCGTCATAAAGCTGAGCAATGGTTTCGGATCCGAGGCTATCAATATTTAATGCTTTACGACTAACAAAATGTTCGATTTTACCTTTTACTTGCGGTGGACAGCCTAATTCATTTGGGCAATAATGATTCGCTTGAGCTTCATCTCGAACAAGTGCTGTAGCACATTCAGGACAATGAGTAATGTAAGTTACTTTATGAGAATTGGAATGGCGCATTGTTTCATCAACACCAATAATCTTAGGAATAATTTCTCCACCTTTTTCAACAAAAACAGTATCTCCTAGTCGTACATCTAACTTTTCTATAATATCTGCATTATGCAATGATGCACGCTTAACGGTAGTACCAGCAAGCAAAACAGGTTTTAAATTTGCAACTGGCGTTATAGCCCCTGTTCGCCCAACCTGATAAACAATAGATTCTAAAATAGTTGAAACACGTTGGGTTTTAAATTTATAGGATATTGCCCAACGTGGCGATTTTGCAGTAAAACCAAGTATTCGTTGTTGCTCGAATGAATTTATTTTTAATACAACACCATCAATATCAAACGCTAAATTATTACGTTCCTTATCCCAATGATTAATGAATTTTAATATTCCGGCACTATCAGCAACCTTTTCCATATAATTGGAAATTTTAAAACCCCACGCTTTTGCAGCCATTAAGCTATCGTAGTGCGTATTATATGGCAAATTTTCGCCTAAAACAGCATACAAACAACAATCGAGGTTACGTTTTGCAACAACCGACGAATCCTGCATTTTTAATGTTCCTGCTGCCGCATTTCGAGGGTTTGCTAATAGCTGATCTCCAATTTCCTCTCGTTCATTATTTATCTCATCAAACACCTTTCGTGGCATAAATATTTCGCCACGTATTTCAAATTCTTCAGGATAATCAGTACCATGTAATTTTAATGGAATACTTTTTATTGTTTTAACATTGGTAGTAACATCATCGCCTTTTTCTCCATCACCCCGGGTTACAGCTTGTATCAAAATTCCATTCTTATAGGTAAGTCCAATTGCAACACCATCATATTTTAATTCGCAAACATATTCGTAATCATTATGAAGACCTTTTTTGATACGTTCATCAAAATCGGCAAGATCTATTTCAGAGTAAGTATTACCCAATGACAACATTGGATATTTATGTTTAACGGTTTTAAATTCTTTAGTAATTTGTCCACCAACACGCTGCGAAGGCGAATTGGGTTTTAAAAACTCAGGATGTTCTTTTTCATTTTTGATAAGCTCTTCGAGCAATTTATCAAACTCAAAATCAGAAATAGTAGGTTTAGCAAGAACATAATAGTTGTAATTATGTTCTTCTATTTGTTGAGATAATTGATTTATTTTTTTTTCTACTTCGCTAAACATTCTTTATAATAATCTTTTTCGTTTTTCAATTCCACTAGCCACATAGCAAAAGGAGAATTGCTCAAGGTGTAATTTTTATTAAAAACTATTTCTGTTCTCCTGCTGCATTATCACGAAACTCTTCATTTAAAATAAAATAAAAAGGGAAAGACATTTTAACCCTAACTAATTTATTCTCATTTTTTCCGGGATACCATTTTATTAAACTCAACACCCGAATTGCTTCTTGATCGCAACCTCCATTTAGCGATTTATCTACTCCAATGTTTGTTACTAAACCAGATGGTTCAACAACAAAACTGAGCATTACAGTACCTTGTATATTTGACAATTGGGCTTGGCGAGGGTACTCTAAATTTTCTTTAATAAAATCCTGTAATGCGTAATTACCTTTAGCATAAATTGGATATTGTTCCGGTTTTGTATAAATAACACCTGAGCTATCGATGGCTGTTTTTGGAGGATACGCAAATTTTCGAAATCCTCTTTCACGGCATATTTTAGAATATTTTTCAGGATCAAAATTAAAAACGACCGACCATTTTGAATTAACGTATTCACCATTTTTTATAGCAGGCACCCATAAAAAAAGTTTAAAAATGCGCATGGTTTCTATGTTAATATCAGGTGCTCCAGATTCGGATGCAATAACATCCGTAACGGTACTGTCTTTATTTACAGTAAAATTAACAGTAACCTTAGCAGCTATTTTTTTCTTTAATGAACTTTCTGGATAAATAAGCTCCTGTTCAAAAACTCTTTTAAATTCGGCCTTTCCTCCAACATTTGTTGGCAACACATCTACATTAAAACCAGTTTGTGAAATGGAATAATTGAATACAAAAACTAAACACAATAAGGTAGATAATATATTTTTTTTCATCTAAATTTTAAACTGAATTAGTAATCGCAAGATACGAATATTAAATTCAAATATTTTAAACCACACGGCTTTTTTTAATCCTAAATTATGTTTAAACAAAGTAGAAGATTTAAGCAAGCATCGACTCTAAAAATTAAATAGGAGTAATTTATTAAAAGTTATTTTTTTATTTACGAATTATAAAGGCCGATTTTTATTTAATTAAAAGTTGAATGATTTATAACAAGCATAAAAATTAACAATATCATTTACAGATGCAATGATTTTATAAAATTGCAAAAGACAAACAAAAAATAAAATACCTTTGAAAAAATTGAAAATAAAAATTGAAAATAAATTTTAAAATGGATACAAGTGCAGCACAACCTGAATTATTGTTACAATTAATAAGTATGCAAATGCCTTTTGGCAAACATAAAGGTTGGTTATTGTGTAATCTCCCGGTATCTTACCTCGAATGGTTTCAGCGCAAAGGCTTTCCGGAAGGCAAATTAGGAATGTTATTACAAACACTTTATGAAATAAAAATGAACGGCTTGGAATATTTATTAGAGCCATTGAAAAAAAATAATTTCAAAAAATAACGTATGAAAATAAATTCAATAAGTGAATTGCAAAAAGAATTGTGCACTCTAAAACCAAAACAAGTTTTTGAAATAGCACTAAAAATAACTAAACACAAAAAAGAGAACAAAGAATTACTTGCTTACTTATTGTTTTTTGCAAATAACGAAAATGCTTACGTTGAAAATTTAAAAATTGAAATAGATACCTTGTTTAGTGAAATAAATAGAAAAAGTGCTTACACAACAAAAAAAGGATTGCAAAAAGTGGTTAGAATAATGAACCGATATATCAACTATTCCGACATACAACAAACCGAACTTGAGTTACGAATTTACTTTTGCAAAAAAGTGAATACCCAAAGTATTTCATTAGACATTAGCCCAATTATTAGCAATTTATATTATCGCGAAATAGAAAAAATAAAAGCTGTTTATTCAAAGTTACACGAAGACCTTCAGTATGATTACAAAAATGAATTAGAAAAATTAGGCGTTCAAGATTTAAGTTTCTAAAAAGACACTGCTGTTTTTTAGAAAAGGTGAATATCTAAAATAGGTTGCTTAAAATTATTGCTTCCCTTAGCATTACACTCGACAAAAAACAAAGAGAATTTTAAATATATAAAAAAGATTTTTTCACAAAATCGATAAACTAAAATTAATCATTTACAGCAGTTTACGCTAAACAAATTTCCATATTCCTGTTAATAAAATGTTGATGAACTGTTTGAAATTTTATTTTTTAAAAGTTGCTCGCAAATTTTGGTAAATTTGCTTTATGACTGATTTCGCTACACAAAAAAATATAAACTCCCAAAGACGAGTAACCAAAAGCACTGCAAACCAACAACTAATGGACATTGGCAAAATGCCACCACAAGCAGTTGAACTAGAAGAAGCTGTTTTAGGAGCCTTGATGCTTGAAAAAGATGCATTAACCAATGTAATTGACATTTTAAAACCTCAAGCATTTTATAAAGATTCGAACTCGCGAATTTTTCACGCCATCGAACAATTATTTGTTCGATCAGAACCCGTGGATATTTTAACTGTAACACAAGAGTTAAAAAAAACAGGCGAATTAGATATTGTTGGGGGCGCTTATTATATTACTCAATTAACCAACCGTGTAGCATCGGCTGCAAATGCCGAATTTCATGCACGGATTGTTGCACAAAAATTTATTCAACGCGAATTGATTCGCATCTCAACCAAAACAATCAACGATGCCTACGAAGATGGGTCAGATGTATTTGATTTGTTAGATAATGCCGAAAAGAATTTATTCTCCATTGTTGAAGGCAATATCAAAAAGAACTACGATAAAATGAGTACCCTTATTAAAAACGCATTAACTCAAATTGAGGAAACGCAAAAAAATAAAGGTTCTTTTTCGGGTGTTCCTTCTGGATTAACACAACTAGATAGATTAACAGCTGGATGGCAAAAATCCGATTTAGTTATTATTGCTGCCCGACCAGCAATGGGTAAAACGGCCTTGGTTTTAACAATGGCTCGAAATGCTGCTGTTGATTTTCAAAAACCTGTTGCTATTTTCTCTTTAGAGATGTCGTCATTACAACTTGTAACAAGACTTATAGCCAGTGAATCCGAATTATCTTCCGAAAAATTAAAAAAAGGAACATTAGAAGATCACGAATGGCAACAACTGAATGATAAAATAAAAAAACTTGCTGAAGCACCTTTATTTATTGACGACACCCCAGGCTTGTCTGTATTTGAGTTACGTGCTAAAGCCCGAAGATTAAAGGAGCAGCATGGAATAAAATTAATAATTGTAGATTATTTACAATTGATGACTGCTGGTGGCGAAGGAAAAGGAAACAGAGAACAGGAAATTGCAACCATCTCCCGATCATTAAAAGGGTTGGCAAAAGAATTGGAAATACCTGTAATTGCACTCTCTCAATTAAGTAGAGCAGTTGAAACACGCGGTGGCGATAAACGCCCACAGCTTTCCGATTTGCGCGAATCTGGTGCTATTGAGCAAGATGCCGATATGGTTATGTTTATTCACCGTCCCGAATATTACAATATTACTGAAGATGAAAACGGAACCGACACCAGAGGTATGGCCGAATTAATTATTGCCAAACATCGTAATGGCCCTGTCGATTCTGCTAAAACACGATACATTGGTCAGTTTACCAAATTTTGCGATTTGGATAATTTAGACCAAAACGTGGATTATGGTTCGGCCAGTAATTCACTTTCTCCTTCTCAAGATTTTGGAATGTCCGGAAATGCTGTTATCAGAGGATCGAAAATGAATGATATTGAAGAAGATCAACCATTTTAGATACTATTTTATGTATTATTGAATTGTTTTTATAGCAGTTCCATCTTTGAAACATCTGAAGGGATATATTATTTGCAAATTTCTAATAAAATGTTTCGCTCAAATGCAGTAAAACATATTTTCCGTTAGTGTTAAAAAAAGAAAAAAACAGAATACTTTAA
The DNA here is from genome assembly GCA_947380175.1 of Bacteroidota bacterium. Taxonomy (GTDB): domain Bacteria; phylum Bacteroidota; class Bacteroidia; order 2-12-FULL-35-15; family 2-12-FULL-35-15; genus 2-12-FULL-35-15. Next base: position 13,228 of record CANCPZ010000032.1, read on the forward strand.
AATTTAATAAATTGAGTAAAAAAACAATAGTTATTGGTGCTAGTGATAAGCCCGACAGGTATGCATATAAAGCAATTGTGTCGCTTCAAAAACACAACCACGAAGTTATTCCTTTGGGAATAAAAGATGGAATTATTAATGGACTTGAAATTATAAAAAGCAAACCCCAAATTAAAGATGTTGACACAGTAACGCTTTATGTGGGTCCTCAAAATCAAACCGATTGGATTGATTATATAATAAGTTTACAACCTAAACGGGTTATATTTAATCCGGGGACAGAGAATATTGAATTTGAAAATTTACTAAAAAATAATAATATCGAACCCATCGAAGCATGTACATTGGTAATGCTTTCTATTGGCAATTATTAAAAAAATAATATGAAGAAAAATATTTTTAAGATTTTAGCAAAAATCAATAAAGCTGTTTTACCTAAGTATTACAAACGCGATTTAAAAAATCTAAAAAAATGGGAACAAGCCATTGTAGGTTATAAATATTGGGTAACAACCAACGCTTTGGATTAAGTTAAAATAAACCTTAGTAAATAAGGTCACAAAATTAAACTTCCGTTTCAGTGGTTTTAACAATTAAAAGCCCAACCAATTTCCTCGAATACCATACTTATTAAATTCAATTGCCGGAGCCGGAATTTTAATAAAACCAATGGTTTTAAAAACTGTTTTTAGTAATTGAGATTTTGTTTTTATTCTTGTTAAATCCACATCCAATGAAAAGTAAAATTGACGATACCTATCAAAACTAACTTGATTTTTATTTTCGTCAAATACAACAGGATTAAACTCTCCGCCTATCAAGCCTTCAACACCATAGCCAATTGCTATATTCAACCATTTGGGAAATTTTGTTTGTTTATGCATAAATGAGGATGGATTAACCGAAAGCCAATACGTTTGTCCATTATAATCTTTCAACAAATTTTCTTGTAAATTATTACCCAATAAATTGGGCCGATATTTTGCAAACTGACTTTGGCGAAACGAATATTTTAATCTGATTCGCTGATCATCCCATGCTAACTCCTGCCCTATTAGCATAAACGATCCAAAAGTATTTGCAGCAAAATCACCTACAGAAAAGCCCCATTCGGTGGAATAAGCATCCAACACTTCTATTGTAGATTGGTAAACAGACCCTAACATTCCTCCATACCAAATTGCCTTTTTACGATCCACTCCACTCCATTTCATCAAGTCTACTCCTATGCAACCAATAGAATATGATGTTACAAAATGTCCCATTTTATCCATTTGCAGCCATTCATCAGTATCATTAAAAAAATGAAAGGGCGAACGTGGATAATTTTTATACCACAACTGGTTTAAACCAATTAAAGATACCCCATATAAAACAGCTTCGGCACCAACAACAACACCTAAACGATTTTTGTTAAATGGTTTAACTTTAATAGAATCTGATTGCGATAACACTAAATTAGTTGCTAACAAGCAAATACAAAGAGATATAGAATATTTAAGTTTCAATTTAAAAACAAAAAACGGTTTAAACAAATGTATGAATATATAAGCAACCTGATTTATCCGATTTTAAAAACTAATAGTTCCATTATTTATAAAACCTGTCTCGTAATTTTTTCTAATTTTATGCTCGTAAAAAAAAAACACAAAACGATGTACAATAAATTATTTCCAATATTATTACTTTCTATTTTAGCTGCTTGTAGTGGTGTTAAAAAAAATGAACAAGCTAAACTTGAATACCCTACTACCCGAAAAACAGATACAATTGATACATATTTTGGAACAAAAATAGCCGATCCATACCGTTGGTTGGAAGATGACAAATCGGATGAAACAGGTAATTGGGTAAAAGCTCAAAATAAAATTACCAATGATTATTTATCAACCATACCATTTCGCGCTAAAATAAAAGAGCGCTTAACAAAGATTTGGAATTTCGAAAAAGTAACTGCGCCGTTCAAAAAAGGGAAATATTATTTTTTCTATAAAAACGATGGTATTCAAAACCAAAGTGTTATGTATTTTCAGGAAGGTCTGAGTGGAACACCTAAAATATTATTAGATCCAAACACCTTGGCAGCAGATGGCACAGCGTCATTAGGAAGCATTGCTATAAGTAAAGATGCTAAATATTTAGCGTATAGCATTAATCGTGCTGGAAGCGATTGGAGCGAAATTTACGTAATGGAAATTGAAGGAGGTAAAAAGTTGGCTGATGAAATTAAATGGGTTAAATTTTCGGACATAGCCTGGAAAGGCGATGGATTCTATTATAGCGCTTATGGAGCTCCCAAAAAAGGAAGTAGCCAGTTTTCAAATAAAAATGAATTTCATAAAGTGTTTTACCATAAAGTTGGTGATGCACAAAACAACGATGAGTTAATTTATGAAGATAAACAACATCCGTTACGAAACTTTTCGGCTGCATTAACCGAAGATAAAAATGTATTATTAATTTATGGTTCCGAATCAACTAGCGGAACAAATTTGGCAGTTAAGGATTTAAACAAACCAAAATCTGCATTTATTACACTGGTAAATAATTTTGAAAACAATTACGCTGTTATTCATAATGAAGGACACAAATTATTTATAATAACTGACAATGGAGCGCCCAAATATCAATTATTGCAAATTGATATCGACAAACCTGATTCCAAAAACTGGAAAAAAATTATTCCTGAATCAACTGATTTATTAGAAAGCATTGTTCTTAGTAATAAAAAGTTTGTTGCTAAATATTTAAAAGATGTTACATCGCGCTTATACGTGTATGACATGAGTGGCAAAAAAGAAAATGAAATTCAATTACCTGGGTTGTGCAAGATTGATGCTTTTGATGGCGATAAAGATGATAGCCTTGCCTTCTTTTCGTACAACACATTTATAGCGCCACCTGTAATTTACAAATACAATATGGCTACTAACCAATTAACTGTTTGGTTTAAAACAAAAATCGATTTTAATTCGGACGAACTAGAAACAAAACAAGTTTTTTATACAAGTAAAGACGGAACAAAAATACCAATGTTTATTACGTGTAAAAAAGGGTTAGTGTTAGACGGGAAAAACCCTTGTTTTTTATTTGGTTATGGAGGTTTTAATAGCTACTACTCTCCTGAATTTAAAATGGACAGAGCTTTATTTTTAGAAAATGGTGGAATATATGCAATCCCTGGATTACGAGGTGGTGGTGATTATGGCGAAGATTGGCATAAAGCAGGTACTAAATGTAAAAAACAAAATGTATTTGATGATTTTATTGCTGCAGCAGATTATTTAGTAAAAGAGAAATACACCTCTCACGAAAAACTGGCTATTCATGGCCGTTCTAATGGAGGTTTGTTAGTTGGTGCTGTTATGACTCAACGACCGGATATTGCTAAAGTAGCTATTCCAACAGTAGGTGTATTAGACATGTTACGATATCAAAAATTTACAATTGGTTGGGCTTGGGCAAGCGATTATGGCACAAGCGATAGCGCAAATTATTTTGATTGTTTAATAAAATATTCGCCATTGCATAATATTAAAGAAGTTGAATACCCTGCGACATTAGTTACTACAGGCGATCACGATGACAGAGTTGTTCCAGCACATTCATTCAAGTTTATTGCAACATTGCAAGCAAAACAAAAAGGCGCTAACCCTGTTTTGGTTCGAATAGATACGAATGCTGGTCATGGTTCAGGCAAACCTACATCTAAGCAAATTGATGAGTTTAGTGATATATGGAGTTTTATATTTTATAATTTAGGAATGAAATACTAGTTGTCAATTGATCCATAATTTATTGAACATAATTTATTTTTTTCGAAATAAAAATCAATATTCGAATCGTCAAAACTCAAACGTTTTTCGCCCCATTCGTGAATTTCTGTTTCATAGGTATTTATTCCTTTGTTTTTAAAAAGTTCAATAATTTGCTTTTCTTTTAAAGTAAATATTTTAACTCCCCACAAAAGTGCTTCTGGATTATCAATTTCAACACTATAAAAAGTTTGATTTTTATTTTCTGAAAAAAAAAGAGAAAAACCTAATTCCCAATAGTGCCAAACTGTCGATTGAGACTCTTCAATTTCATCAAGTAATTCAACAGCTTCAGGCTGCCCCAACAAAATTTCCACATCAGCCATTATAGAGCCGAATGAAATATTAAATAGACCAAAGCCAAGTTTTATTTGCAACGATTCGACCATACAGTTGATTTGATTAATTACAATTATAGTAAATATAATGAGATATTCTTTTAATGACTACGACTAAAAATTTAAAAAAAATTCTTAATATTGTAGTAATTATTTTACTTACTTTTTCAAAAGCACATCGAAATATTTAAAATTGAGATGAAAATCAGATTACATTATTTTTTTGCTTTTTTTGTTTTACTTCTGAATTCGTTTCAACTTTCTGCTCAAGTTGCCGACTATTCTGCATCACCTTCTTCCGGGTGTGCGCCACTTACCGTAGTTTTCCATGATTTATCTTCACCTGGCTCAACTTCATGGACTTGGAATTTTGGGAATGGAAATAGTGCTAATGCCGTTTCACCAACCGATCAAGGGGCCCTTTATTCAACACCAGGGGTATACCATACAACACTTACGCTATCTAATGGCTCAACAAAAAATATTTCAATTACGGTATTTACCAAACCTGTAGCCAATTTTTCAAGTACTAGCCCTTCGTGTGAGGGCCAGTTAGTAACATTTACCGACAGTTCTACTCCTGGTGATGGCGCTTTAACTCAATGGAATTGGGATTTCGGAGACGGGTCTCAACAAACCACAGCAACAGGATCCACTACACATACGTTTGCTACATCTGGAGTATTTCCAGTAAAATTAATAGTTACCGATGCAAACGGATGCTTAAGTAATATTACAAATTCTATAACAATCACAGCTAGTCCTGTAGCCAATTTTTCGGCTAATACATTAGGGGCTTGTTCGGTACCATTAACAATAACATTTACTAACTCCTCCACAAGCACAGGAGCAGTTAGTTATTCATGGGATTTTGGAGACCCTGCAAGTGGAGCTCTAAACAATTCCATTGTTACAAATCCATCGCACACATACAATGCGCTAGGTTCTTACGCTGTAACACTAACAGCCACTCAACCTGGCTGTGCCGATACCGAAGTGAAAACAAATTACATTGTTGCAGCATCTGGTATAGTGGTTGATTTTGCATCCAATCAATCAATCATTTGCGAAGGAGAAACCATCAATTTCACTGATTTCTCAAATCCTTTGTCAACATCAAGTACTTGGAATTTTGGCGATGGGACAACATCTTTAGCCTTAAACCCTTCACATACATACTCAACTGCTGGCACGTATCATGTTACATTAAACGCAACAACTGCTGGATGTTCAGGATCTGTGACTAAAAATAATTTTATTACTGTAAACCCTGGACCAACTGCTGCATTTACAGCAGACAACACCCATAGCTGTACGGCACCATTTACTGT